>NZ_AQOJ01000481.1:0-2525 GCF_000364685.1 Xanthomonas sp. SHU 166 | reverse complement strand
CTCGAACTTCGGCTCGAACCGGGGACGGTCCGGGCGCTCGCCACGCTCGGGCCGCTCGCGGCGCTCGAAACGCTCGCCCTGCGGCGGACGCGGACGGTCCGGGGCCAGCAGCAGCGGCGTCTCGCCCTGCAGCAGGCGCGCCAGCGCGGCGGCCACTTCCACCATCGGCACGTTCTTCTCGGCCTCGAACTTCTGCAGCAGGTCGCGGTACATGTCGATGCCGCCGGCGGCGATGGTCTCGCTGATCTTCTCCATGAAGCGGCTCACGCGCTGGTCGTTGACCGCGTCGACGCTGGGCAGCTGCATTTCCTCGATCGGCTGGCGGGTGGCGCGCTCGATCGCGCGCAGCATGCCGCGCTCGCGCGGGCTGACGAACAGGATCGCTTCGCCGCTGCGCCCGGCCCGGCCGGTGCGGCCGATGCGGTGCACGTAGCTTTCGGTGTCGTAGGGGATGTCGTAGTTCAGCACGTGGCTGATCCGCTCCACGTCCAGGCCGCGCGCGGCCACGTCGGTGGCGACCAGGACGTCGAGCTTGCCGTCCTTGAGCTGCTGGATCACCCGCTCGCGCTGCGCCTGCTGGATGTCGCCGTTGATCGCCGCCGCGGCCAGGCCGCGCGCCTGCAGCTTCTGCGCCAGCTCGTCGGTGCCCGCCTTGGTGCGGGCGAAGATGATCATCGCGTCGAACGGTTCGACCTCCAGGATCCGGGTCAGCGCGTCGAGCTTGTGCAGCCCGCTCACCGCCCAGTAGCGCTGGCGGATGTTGGCCGAGGTGGTGGTCTTGGAGGCGATGATCACCTCGGCCGGGTCGTTCAGATAGGTCTGCGCGATGCGCTTGATCGCCGGCGGCATGGTCGCCGAGAACAGCGCCACCTGGCGCGATTCCGGCAGCTTCTTCAGCACCGCCTCGACGTCGTCGATGAAGCCCATGCGCAGCATCTCGTCAGCCTCGTCGAGCACCAGCGTCTTCAGCTCGGACAGGTCCAGGGTGCCGCGGTCCAGGTGGTCGATCACCCGCCCCGGGGTGCCCACCACCACGTGCACGCCGCGCTTGAGCGCCGACAGCTGCTGCACGTAGGGCTGGCCGCCGTATACCGGCAGCACCTGGAAGCCGGGGATCGCCGCGGCGTAGCGGTGGAACGCCTCGGCCACCTGGATCGCCAGTTCGCGCGTGGGCGCCAGCACCAGCGCCTGCGGCTTGCGCTGGGCGAAATCCAGCCGCGACAGGATCGGCAGCGCGAACGCGGCGGTCTTGCCGGTGCCGGTCTGCGCCTGGCCGAGCAGGTCGCGGCCGGTCAGCAGCGCCGGGATGGTGGCGGCCTGGATCGGCGACGGCGACTCGTAGCCGACGTCGGCGACCGCCTTCATCACAGCAGGGGAGAGGCCGAGATCTGCGAACAGCAGCGGCGCGGGGGTATCTTGGGACATGGGAGACTCCGGGGGCGCCGCAGAGAACCGGCAGGCGCAAAGAAGCCCCTATTGTGCGCCCTGCCGGGCCGCATGTCGAAAGCAGGTGAACGACACCGTTCAGGCGTGACCCTCTCCGCACTGCCGGACGCCGGCCACCGCGGCCGCCTGCAGCAGGCGCGGCGCCGCGGGCTGCGGCAGCGGCGACAGCCCCCAGCCGCCGACATGGCGGGCGTTTTGCCCGCGAATGACCGACAATGGGCGCCGATTTCCGAGCAAGCCCCCAATGCAGACCATCGATCTCCAGCTAGAAAGCGACTACGTGGAACTCAAGCACCTGTTGAAACTGACCGGCCTGTGCGACAGCGGCGGTGCGGCCAAGGCCGTGATCAGCGAAGGCCAGGTGCGCGTGGATGGCGAGGTCGAACTGCGCAAGGCCTGCAAGGTGCGCGCGGGCCAGGTGGTACAGCTGGGCGACGTGCAGGTGCAGGTGCTCGGCAAGGCATGACCGCCATCGGCGCCCCTGGCCTGCCACTCGCCGGCCGGTGGCGCCGGACAGCGCGGATCCCCGCACGATGCTGATCACGCTGGGCATCCGCAACATCGCGCCGTCCGCGCAAGATCCGCACCACGACGTGTACATCGCGCAGCTCGACCCCGACGCAACGCAGCCGTTCCGCCTGGGCCAGTCCATCCGCGGCGGCCACGCGGAGCGCGGCGGTTCCATCTCCCTGGCGCTGGACGAACTGGAGGGCTGGACCGGCGACTGGCGCCAGCACCTGCGCCACGCCGGCTGCGCCTGGGCCATCGCCCCGATCGAAGCGGCGCAGCGCAGCGGCGACCTGCAGAGTGCCCTTGATGCGTTGGTCGCCGGTGCGGAACAGCGGCGCGCCGACGCCAGCTAGCCGCCGCTGAGATCGGTATTCGGGATTCGGGATTCGGAATTGAAAGCAAGCCGCGCCGAGCACCGATAGACACGCACGCATGCATCGGCACGACCGCCGCCTCAGCGCGCCATGGCCGCCACGCGCTGGGTCAGGTGCGCCGCGATGGCACGCTTGAACGGCGCGACCCGGTCGGCCACGCGCAGCGCCGCGCTGCGCAGCGCGCGCGCCGGCAGG
>NZ_AQOJ01000480.1:0-3667 GCF_000364685.1 Xanthomonas sp. SHU 166 | reverse complement strand
CGGCGGCGAGGTTGCCGGCGGCGATCAGGCGGCCGCTGGCGCTGAGCGTGCCGTCGGCATGCAGGGTCAGCGCGCCACTGTTGCCGAGGCTGCCATCGGCGCGCACGCCGGCCGCGGCCACGCCGCCAATGACGACATCGCCGCCGCTCAGGCGCAGATTGCCGCTGGACAGGGTCTGCCCGGCGTTGTCGATGCGCTGGCCCTGCAGCGCGATGTCCGCGCCACTGACGGTGCCGTGCTGGAGCACGCTGGCGTCGCTGCCGAGCACGACCTGGTTGGCGTTGAGGGTGCCGGCCACGGTCAGGTCGCCGTGCGCCTGCAGTTGCAGCGTGGTCGCCGCGCTCAAGGCGCCGCTCTGGTTGAGCGCGCCGCCGGCCTGTGCGCTGAACCTGCCGGCCGAGGCCAGGGTGCCGCCCAGGTTCAGATCGCCCTGGCTGACCAGGGCCACGTCGCCGGTTTCGCTGCCGAGCTGGCCGCTGCTGGCGACGCTGGCTGCCTGCACACGCAAGGCGCTGCCGGCGATCAGGTCGCCGCGGTTGTCGACCGCACCGTTGGCGGTCAGCGCCAGGCGCTGCACGCCGTAGCTGCGGCCGGTCTGCTGCAGCGAACCGACGTCCAGCTGCAGGCGCTGGCGCGCACGCAGCGCGCCGGCGTTGCTGAGCAGGCCGCTCACGGTGAAGGTGGCGTTGCCCAGGGCAGCGAGCGTGCCGCTGCCGCTGTTGGTGGCACTGGCGGCGGTGAGGCTCAGGTCGCTGCCGGCGACCAGCTGGGCGGCGTTGGTGAGTGCGCCGGTGGCACGCAGGTCGAGCGTCGAAGCGGCCTGCACCAGGCCGCCGAGAGCGAGATCGCCGGTGCTGGTCATCGCCAGCGTGGTGCCGGCGTCGACGGTGCCCTGGCTGTCGATGGCCGCGCCGTTCAATTGCAGCGCGCCGGCGCTGTGCAGCACGCTCTGGCTGCCGCTGCGCAGGGTGCCGCCGGCCTGCAGGGTGGCGTCCCGGCCGGCGCTGACGCTGCCGTTCACCTGCAGATCGCGCTGCGCCTGCGCTTGCAGTTCCTGTGTGGTGGCGAGTTGCCCGCCCAGCGACAGGTCGCGCCCGGCGCGCAGGTCCAGCGCCTGCGCGCTGAGCGTGCCGGCCTGCAGCAGATCGCCCTGCGCCTGCGCGCTGAGTCCGGTGGCGGCGGCGACGGTGCCGCCCAACGTCAGGTCGCTCTGGCTGGTCAGCGTCACCTGGCCGCTCTGGCTGCCGAGTTGGCCGGTACTGGCGATGCGCGCGGCGTCGAGCTGCAGGTCGCGCTTGGCGATCAGCTCGCCCTGGCTGTCGATGGCGCCGCTGGCGCGCAGGCTCAGCGTGTCGCCAGCGTAGGCCTGGCCGCTGTGCTGCAGATCGCCGACCTGCAGGGTCATGGCCTGGCCGGACTGCAGGTTGCCGGCGTTGGCGAGGGTGCCGGCGGTGGTCAGGGCCAGCGCGCCCTTCGCGGCGAGGCTGCCGCCTTGGGCATTGGCGATGCCGGTGGCGGCGACGCTGAGGTCGCGGCCGGCCAGCACTTGCGCGGCATTGGTCAGCTGGGTGCCGGCGGCGAGCGCGACGTCGCGCCCGGCCTGGGCGACGCCGGCCACGGCCAGGGTGCCATCGCTGCGCAAGGCCAGATCGGTGGCGGCGTCGAGCGTGCCGCGGCTGTCGAGGCTGCCGCCTTGCAGGGTGATGGCGCCGGCCGTGCTCTGCAGCACCGCCGCATTGCCGGTGGCGACGCTGGCGCCTTGCAGTTGCAGATCGCCGCTGGTCAGGGCCTGGCCATCGATGCGCAGCGCGCGTTGCGCCTGCAGCGTGGCGTTGGTCGCGCTCTGCAACCCACCGGCGACGCCGACATCGCGTCCGCTCAGGGCGATCGCGCGCGCCTTGGCCACGCCGTCCAGGCGCAGGTCGCCCAGCGCGGTGGCGTTCAATGCCTGCGCGGCGATCACGCTGCCGCCCAATTGCAGGTCGCCCTGGCTGGTGAGCGTGACCTGTCCGTTCTGGCTGCCGAGCTGGCCGCTGCTGCTGAGGCTGCCCACGTCCACCAGCAGATCGCCACCGGCGATCACGTTGCCGCGGTTGTCCATCGCGCCGCTGCTGCGCAGCGTCAGTGCCTGGCCGGTGGAGAGCGTGCCGCCGTGCTGCACGCTGCCCGCCTGCAGTTGCAGCGATTGTTCGCCGCGCAGCAAGCCGGCGTTGTCGAGCAATCCATCGACGTGCAGATCCAGCCCGCGGCCGGCGGCCAGCGTGCCGGCAGCGCGGTTGACCGCGCTCGCCGCTTGCACCTGCAGATCGCGCCCGGCCACCACGCGGGCGCTGTTGTCGAACGCACCGGCGGCAGTCAGCAGCACGTCGTTGCCGCCCTGGGCGATGCCAGCCAGGCGCAGCGCGTCCTGGCTGTGCAGGGTCAGGTCGGTGCCGGCGTCGAGCGCACCCTGGCTGTCGATGCTGCCACCGTCCACGGCGATGGCCGCGGTGCTCTGCAGCACCGCGGCGCTGCCGGTGCCGACGCTGGCGCCGCGCAGCTGCACGCTGCCGCCGGCCAGCGCCTGCCCGTCCAGTTGCAGCGCGTGTTGCGCCTGCGCCTGCAGGGTCGACGCACTTTGCACCGTGCCGGCCATGCTCAGATCGCGCCCCGCCTCCAGTTGCACGGACTGCGCCTTGCTGGTGCCGGCGTGCAGCAGATCGCCCGCCGCCTGCAGGTGCAGCGCGGTGCCGGCGATCTGGGTGCCGGTCACTTGCAGATCGCCGGCGCTGACGACGCCGAGCTGTCCGTCCTGGCTGCCGAGCTGGCCGCTGCTGGCGACGCCGCCGGCGCTGATCGCCACATCGTGCTTGCCGATCAGGTCGCCGCTGTTGGTCAGTGCGGTGGCCGCCTGCACGGTCAAGGTATCGCCGGCATAGCTGCGGCCGCTCTGTTGCAGGCTGCCCACGTTCAAAGTCGCAGCCTGGCCGGCCTGTACCAGACCGGCGTTGTCGACGTTGCCCTGCACGTTGGCGTCGAGCGTCCCCTGCGCGAGCCACTGGCCTTGCGCCTGGTTGCGGGCGCTGGCGGCGGTGAGCTGCAGCGCGCGTCCGGCGAACACCTTGGCCTGGTTGTCGAGGGTGCCGCCGGCCAGCACCGCGACGTCGCGCCCGGCCTGGGCGATGCCGGCCAGGTGGATATCGCCCGTGCTGTGCAGGCGCAGATCCGTGCCCGCGTCCAACGCGCCCTGGCTGTCCAGCGCGGCGGTGTCCACCTGCAGGGCGGTGGCGCTCTGCAGGATGGCGCCGTTCCCCAGTGCGACGCTGGCGGCGTTGACGCCGACCGCGCCGCTCGCGCTGGCCTGGCCGTCCACGCGCAGCGCACGTTGCGCCTGCAGTTGCAGGGTGTCGGTGCTCTGCACCGTGCCGGCCACGCCCAGGCTGCCCGCGGCAGCGAGCTGCACGCCGGCCGCACGCAGGCTGCCGCGCTGCTGCAGATCGCCGAGCGCCTGCGCGTTCAAGGCGCCGGCAGCCACGACCACGCCGTCGAGTTGCACGTCGCCGCGGCTGTTCAGCACGACCTGACCGCGCTGGCTGCCGAGCTGGCCGCTGCTGGCGAGGCTGCCCACATCGAGCTGCACGTCGCCGCCGCCGACCAGGTCGCCCTGGTTGGCAACGGCACCATCGAC
>NZ_AQOJ01000479.1:0-694 GCF_000364685.1 Xanthomonas sp. SHU 166 | reverse complement strand
CAGCGTCCTGCCGGCATTGGCCGAGCCGGTCTGCGTAAGGCTGGCGGCGCGCAGGCCCAGCGCGCCGCCGGCGTACAGCTGGCCGTCGTTGGACAGCACGGTCGCGCTGCTCAGGCTGGCATCGCCCAGCGCCGACAGGCTGGCGCCAGCGGCGTTGCTGAGGCTGCTGGCGTTGGCGCTGAGCGCGCCGCCGGCCACGACCTGGGCCTGGTTCTGCAGCGCCCCGGCGCTGCTCAGCGCGAGGTCGCCACGCGATTGCACGGTGCCGGCCAGCGACAGGTCGCCGACGCTGCGCAGCGCCAGGGTCGTGCCGGCGTCGAGCACGCCGGCCTGGGCGATGCTGGCACCGTCCAGCGCCAGTGCGCCGCCGCTCTGCACCTGACCGCTCTGCAGCAACGCGCCCTGCGCATGCAGCGTGGCGTTGCCGCCGGCCGCCAGGGTGGCGCTGCTGCGCAACTGGCCATCGGCACTCAGCTGCAGATCGCCATCGGTGCGGACCACACCGTCCAGCGTGGCGTCGCCCGCCGCCTGCAGTTGCACGCGGCCCGCGCCCAGGGTGCCCGATTGCAGCAAGGCGCCGCCGGCCTGCGCGGTCAGCGCGCCCTTTGCCGCCACCTGCCCGGCCAGGGCCAGGTCGCCGCGGCTGCGCAGGGCGACGTCGCCGCCCTGGCTGCCGAGTTCGCCGCTGCTGCGC
>NZ_AQOJ01000478.1:0-1112 GCF_000364685.1 Xanthomonas sp. SHU 166 | reverse complement strand
TGCTGCTCCTGCTCGGTGAGCAGGTTGACGTCGTGGCCGGCGGACACCGCCAGCGCGCCCTTGTCGGTGAACGCCTTGGCCGCGGTCAGGTTCACGTCGTGGCCGGACTGCAGGGCGATGTCGCCGCCGGCGGTGAACTCGCTGCCGTGGACGGTCTCGTCGCGGGTGCGGGTGGTCTGCTTGAAGCGCTTGCGCGTCTCCAGGGTGGTGCTGCTGTCGACCGTGGTGAGCGTGGTGCTGTTGAGGTCGTTGCCGGCGACCACGGCCAGGCCGGTGCCGGCGTCGAGCTTGGCGGCGGTCAGGTTGACGTCGTGGCCGGCGCTGAGCACCAGGTTGCCGCCGGCGGTGAGTGCCTGCTGGTCGATGTCCTGGGTGGTCGTGGTGGTGACGACCTTGGTCTTGCCCTGGCGGCTCTGGTCGGTGACGGTGCGGCTGTCGCCCAGCACCGAGGTCACGTTGAGATCGTGCCCGGCCGCGGCGATCAGGTTGCCATCGGCCTTCACTTGGGCCTGGCGGATGGTGAGGTCGTTGCCGGCGGCCAATTGCAGGCTGCCGCCGGTGGCGATGCTGGTGCGCACCGTGGCCTTGCCGTTGGCGTCGGTGACCGGGGTCAGCGACAGGTCGTGGCCTGCCTGCAGCGCGGCGTTGCCGCCGGCGGCGATCGCCACGCCATGCAGTTGCAGGTCGTTGCCGGCCTGCAGGGACAGGTTGTTGCCGACGGTCAGGCTGGTGCCATCGCCGCCACGGGTCAGACCGGACTCATCGCGCAACGCGGTCGGCTGCAGCGTGAGGTTGTTGCCCGCCAGCAGCGCGGCGCTGTTGCCGGCCTGCACGGTGGTGCCGGTGAGGCTGAGGTCGCGGCCGGCCTGCAGCAGCAGGTTGTTGCCGGCAGTGATGCCCGAACGCAGGTCGCCGCCGGCGAGGGCGTCGCGGGTGGTGCTGGTGAGGTCGCGACCGGCGCTGAGCAGCACGTCGCGGCCAGCGATCTGGCCGCCGAGGTTGAGCAGGTCCTGCTTGGCCTGCAACTGCACGGTGCCGCTGGACACGATGCGGCCCCGGTTGAGCAGGTTGCCGACGTTGGCGCTGACATTGGCGCCGCCGATGGTGCCGGT
>NZ_AQOJ01000477.1:0-781 GCF_000364685.1 Xanthomonas sp. SHU 166 | reverse complement strand
CCCCAACCCCTCTCCCGGCGGGAGAGGGGCTTTACGGCTTACTTCGCGGCGGGATTGAGGCTGTAAGTGCCGTGCAGGCTGGCTTCGGCCAGCACGTGGCCCTGCATCGCGCGCAAGGCGTCGGCGGCGGTGAAGCGTGCCGGCACGTCCAGGCGCGCCACATCCAGCGCGAACAGCCGGAAGAAGTACCGGTGCACGCGCAGGTCGTTGGCCGGCGGATACGGGCCGTCGTAGCCGTGGTAGTCGCCGCCCATCGCCGCGTCGCCGGCGAACCAGTCGGTGTAGCTGTTCAGTCCCTGCCGCGCGCCGTCCAGGCCGGGCGGTTGCTGCTTGCCCTTGGCCACCACGCCGTCGCTGGCGCTGCCTTCGGCGATCTCGCGCAGGTCGGCGGGCAGGTTCACCGCCACCCAATGCACGAATTCGGTGCGCGGTTGTTCGACCGGGATCTGCACGTCGTCGCGGCCGACCATCTCGGCCACGGTCGGCACGTCCGGATCGACGCACAGCAGCACGAAGGACTGGGTGCCGGCCGGCACCGCGTCCCAGGCCAGGTGGGGGTTGCGGTTGCCGCCGAAGCCGTCGGCCTGGCCCATCGCGTAGGTGGCGGCGATGGGCTGACCCGGCTGGATGCTGTCACTGCGAAGACGCATGCGTGAATCTCCGTGGGGAATCAGGTTTCAGGGTAGCCAAAGCGCACCGCCGCCGGCGTCAGCAGCGCGAACGCGGCGGCCAGCGGCGTGGCGTAGGCGCGCCAGTGGCCGGCGGCCAGGCGCGGCGGGCC
>NZ_AQOJ01000476.1:0-1325 GCF_000364685.1 Xanthomonas sp. SHU 166 | reverse complement strand
CAGCGCGCGGCCGGCGGCGGCGGCCTGCGCGGTGTCGGCGAAGGGCGTCCACGACATCGCCTCGCGATAGCGGTCTTCGCCCGCGCCGGCGCGCATCACCTCGTAGGTCCAGTGGCCGCGCCGCACGGCGCTGGCGCCGTCGCGGTCGCGCAGCACCTCCGGCACCGGCACACCCTGCGCGCGCAGATGCGCGATGAAGGCGTGCTCCTCGCCCAAGGCATGCAGGTCGCGCACGCGGCGGTGATGGCGCTTGACGAACAGCGTGCCGACGCCGGTCTCGACCTCCGCCGCCGCCGAAAACGGGCGCGGGCTGTGCCAACGCAAGGCGTGCAGGCGGCCGGGCAGGGCGTACTGCTGCAGCAGGGCTTCCACCTCGCCATCGGACAGCGGCGGCCAGTCGGCGGCCACGGTCTGCATGCCCATGCCGTGCATCTGGTGGCGGGCGCTCATGCGCGTGCCTCGCGGTGCCGGCACGACCCGGCGCGCCGTGCCAGCGGCCGCAGCCTGGGCATGCCATGCGCCACAGCGCGGCCCTTGCGGGTGGTTGGTCTAGACCAGAAGCGAGGAGGCCTGGGACAGGGCCCGGTCGCGCGATCGGGAGCGGAGAAGCGGGCGCCGCCGGCGTCTCGGCATGCGCGCGGGCTCAGGCGGCGCGCGCGGTCTGCGGGGTGGGGCGGCAGCCTGGGACAGGAAACAACGCTGACCGGCATCTGCACTGGGCGAAGGAGAGGACACGGATCGCTCCGTCTCCCATGCGCGCGGGGCCGCAGGCGGCCGCGCAGCGCACGGGGCGCAGAGTATGCGCGGCAATCGCCGCCGCCGCCATGCCCGCCGTGCGCGTGGCGGGCGGCACATGCGGGATAATTGGCGGATGAGCGAACAGCAGATAGCCGTGGTGGTGGTGACCTACGAGAGCGGCAGCACCATCGATGCCTGTCTGCAGCGGTTGCGCGCGGCGGCCGAGGTGGCGCAGATCCGCGTGGTCGACAACGCCTCGCGCGACGACACCCTCGCCGTGGTGCAGCGGCACGCGCTGGACGATGCGCGGGTGCGCTTCATCGCCAATCCCGACAACCCCGGCTTCGCCACCGCCTGCAACCAGGGCGCCGCGGCCAGCGACGCGCCGTGGCTGGCCTTCGTCAATCCCGACCTGATGGTCGAGCCCGACACCCTGGCCCAGTTGCGCGCGCAGGCCGCCGCGCTCGGCGAGGCGCTGCTGGGCGTGGAGCAGGTCGACGAGCACGGCCGCGCCGACGCCGCGGTACGCCGCCGCGATCCGGACTTCGCGGCGATGCTGCGGCATCCCCTGGCCGGCTCGCGGCTGG
>NZ_AQOJ01000475.1:0-4012 GCF_000364685.1 Xanthomonas sp. SHU 166 | reverse complement strand
GCGCCGGCAGCAGCTGCAGGCTGTCCGGCACCGCCGCGGCCGGCAGATAGCCCACCGCCTTGGCCGGCGCAGGCGCAGGCGCCGGTGCACGCAGCGCGGGACCGCTGCAGGCGGCCAGGGCGAGCGCCAGCACCACGGCGACGGAACGGACACGACAGGCGGGCGACACGGGCATGCGGACTCGGACAGCGACGGCGGATCGGTCAGTGTACGGTGCGATGCAGCGATGGGGCGCCCGAGGCGGCATGCCGTGGCGCGCGACTGCGGAGAGGAGCGGCTTCAGCCGCGACGGGCGTGACCGGGAAGGCCCGTCGCGGCTGAACCCGCTCCTCCGGAAGCAGGTTTGCGTATTTCTGGAAGCACCGTTCCCGCCTCAGCCCCCGTCACGCTCCTCGCGCGTCGGGAAGCGCAGCACGACCCCGCGCGGCGGCGCCGGCGGTGGCTGCCACAGCACCGGCACCTGGGTCGGCGGCGGCGGTTCCAGTTCGTCGTCGGCGGCGAGGATCTCGTCGGTGTCCTCCTCGTCCTCCCAGCTGTAGCGCTTGCGCGGCGGCAGCGGATCGCGATGGCGCAGCAGCAGCGCGGCGACCACGCCGCCCACCGCGCCGCCCAGATGCGATTGCCAGGACACCCCGTCCTCGTGCGGCAGCACCGTCACCAGCATGCCGCCGTAGAACAGGAAGGCGATCATGCTGGCGGCGATCGCGGCGCGGTCGCGGCGCAGCAAGGCCAGCACGAACACCAGGAACAGCAGGCCGTGGGCGACGCCGCTGGCGCCCAGGTGATGGCTGCCGGGATCGCCGAGCCACCAGGCGCCCAGGCCCGAGCCCAGCCACAGCAAGGGCAGCCCGGCCAGGGTGGCGCGCGGATACACGCTGCCGGCCAGGGTGCCCAGGATCAGCAGGGCGCCGGCATTGGCCCCCAGATGCTCAAGCGAGCCGTGCAGCAGCGGTGCGGTCAGCACGCCGAGCAGGCCGGCGGCCGTGTGCGGCGCGACCGCCCAGGGCCGCCAGTCGAACAGGCCCTGGCTGGCGAACACCGCCACCAGCACCGCCACGAAGGCCAGGCTGACATTGAACGCGCGCAGGATCCGCGCGCGGTCGAAGCGGCCCTGCGCATCGGGTTCGGGCGTGGGCGAGGGGAGCGAAGAGGTGTCCATGGTCCCTGGATGGCGGCGCCGGGCGTCCAAGGCAAGGCGCCGCCAGTGGGAGGGACTGGCCGCGGCCGCGGGACAATCCGCGGCCGCGGCGCCCGCGCCGGGTCAGTGCGCCGGCTTGGCCGGGCGCAGCAGGCTCAGCACCACGGTGGCGCCAATCACCACCGCCACCGCCAGCAGCGACACCAGCACCGGGATCTTGTACAGGTCGATGATCAGCATCTTGGTGCCGATGAACACCAGCACGATCGCCAGGCCGTAGGGCAGCAGGTGGAAGCGGTCGGCCATGCCCGCCAGCAGGAAGAACATCGCGCGCAGGCCCAGCACCGCGAACACGTTGGAGGTCAGCACGATGAACGGGTCGGTGGTGATCGCGAAGATCGCCGGGATGCTGTCCACCGCGAAGATCACGTCGGTGATCGCGATCAGCATCAGCACCGCGAACAGCGGGGTGAACCAGCGCTTGCCTTCCTGGGTCACGCTCAGCGCGTTGCCGTGGTACTGCGGGGTCAGGCGCAGATGCTTGCGCATGAAGCGCAGCACCGGGTTGGCCTCCAGGTCCGGCTCCTTGCCCGCCGAGAACCACATCTTGATGCCGGTCAGCAGCAGGAACGCGCCGAACACGTACAGCAGCCAGTGGAACTTGGTCAGCAGCACCGAGCCGGCGAAGATCATCACCGCGCGCAGCACGATCGCGCCGAGCACGCCGATCACCAGCACGCGCTGGCGCTGCTCCTCCGGCACGGCGAAGTAGCTCATGATCATCAGGAACACGAAGATGTTGTCGACCGCCAGCGACTTCTCGACCAGGTAGCCGGTCAGGAACTCAAGGCCCAGGCGGTTGCCGGTGGCCACGTCGATGGTCTCGCGCAGGTACCACCACAGGCCGGCGTTGAACGCCAGCGCCAGCGCGATCCAGCCGATGCTCCACCACAGCGCTTCCTTGAAGGTGACCTTGTGCGGACCGCCGTGGCGCATCAGCACCAGGTCCGCCAGCAGCGCCACGACCACCACGATCGCGAAACCGCTCCACAACCACACGTTGCCTATCGTTTCCATTGGGAATTTTCCGTCAGTGAACAGGGAACCTCGGGGCCGCGTTGGCGGAGGCGTTCCGGACGGAGACGACGGATGTCGTCCAGAGGGTGCCTTCGCCACAGCGGCGAAGGTCTCGCTCGCAGCCGATGCACCGGCTGCCGTTGCACCGGAGCCCGCGGGCTCGAATTGACGGCGACAACGTCGGGAGCTACTCCCCTTCTGCGGGCATTCTTGCGGGTGCCGGCGGTGCCGTCAATCGGGGCGGCTACAATGGCGTTCATGAATAGTCCCCTGCCCGTAGTCCGCCTCAAGAACGCCTGGCGCTCCAGCCATCCTTGGATCTTCCAGAAACTGGTCGAAAAACCCGCCGCCAAGCCCAAGCCGGGCGCGCTGGTGGACGTGGTCGGGGTGGACGGCGACTGGATCGGCCGCGGCTTCTACAACGGCCACTCGCGCATCGCCGTGCGCATCCTCGAGACCCATCCCGACATCGCCGTCGACGAATCCTGGTTCGCGCGCAAGATCGCCGAGGCGGTGTCGCTGCGCCGTGACGTGCTCAAGCTGGACGCGGTCAGCGATGCCTGGCGTGTGGTGCATGCCGAGGGCGACGGCCTGTCCGGCCTGGTGGTGGACCGCTACGGCGACCTGCTGGTGGTGGAGTTCTTCAGCGCCGGCATGTTCCGCCACCGCGAGTGGATCTACGCCGCGCTGCGCACGCAGTTCCCTGGCGCGCGCTTCTACAGCTTCGCCGAGGAACACGTGCAGAAGCAGGAGAGCTTCGACTACCGGCCGGTGTCCAGCAGCGGCGAGCGCCCGGAGCCGGCGATCATCAGCGAATACGGCGTGCGCTTCCGCGCCGACCCGGCCGGCGCGCACAAGACCGGCTTCTTCGCCGACCAGCGCGAGAACCGGCAGTGGCTGAGCCAGCAGGTGGAGGGCAAACGCGTGCTCGACCTGTGCTGCAACACCGGCGGCTTCGCGGTCTACGCCAAGGTGCGTGGCGCCACCGAGGTGGTCGGCGTGGACATCGACGAGGACGTGATCGAGATCGCCAAGGGCAACGCCCGCCTCAACGACGTGCGCCCCAAGTTCGTGCAGGCCGACATCTTCCCGTATCTGCGCGACGCCGCCGCCCGCGGCGACCAGTACGACGTGGTGATCCTGGACCCGGCCAAGATGACCCGCGACCGCGACCAGGTGATCCCGGCGCTGAAGAAGTATCTGGACATGAACAAGCTGGCGCTGGGCGTGGTCGCTCCGGGCGGCCTGTTCGCCACCTTCTCCTGCACCGGCCTGGTCGCCGAGCACGAGTTCCTGGACATGCTGCGCCGCGCCGCCTATTTCTCCGGCCGCACCATCCAGATCCTGAAGGTGGCCGGCGCCGGCGCCGACCACCCGTTCATGGCCCACGTGCAGGAATCGCGCTACCTCAAGGCGGTGTTCTGCCGCGTGCTGGACTAGCGCGCCACGCATGCGCAAGGCCGAGCGGCGATGCGTGCGTGACGGCCTGATCCGGGCGCGCCGGCCGGCGATCGACGCCGCCGCTGCATGAAGATCGTCATCGCCCCGGACGCGTTCAAGGAAAGCCTGTCCGCGGCGGAGGCGGCCGCGCAGATCGCGGCCGGCTTCCGCAGCGTGTTCCCGGAGGCGCAGTACGTGCTGCTGCCGTTCGCCGACGGCGGCGAGGGCACGGTGGACGCGCTGGTCGCCGCTGGCGGTGGGCGCCGGGTCGCCTGCACGGTGACCGGGCCGCTGGGCGCGCCGGTCGCCGCGCAGTTCGGCCTGAGCGAGGACGGCGGCACCGCCCTGATCGAGATG
>NZ_AQOJ01000474.1:0-4154 GCF_000364685.1 Xanthomonas sp. SHU 166 | reverse complement strand
CAGCAGCGTCGCCGCACCGGCGGCGAGCAGGCCGCCGAGCAGGCGCCGGCGTTGGCCGGTGTGTCCGCTCACTGCCCTGCCTGCAGCCGCGCCGCCGAATGCCGGCGCAGCACCACGCGCGCGGCCAGCGCCAGCAACACGCTCAGCAGCACCACCGCCAGGCCCAGCAACAGCGGATGCTGCGAGAAGTACCAGCGCGCCCAGGTCGGCAGCGGCAGGTGACCGACATAGTAGGTCTGGTTGCCGGCCAGGCTGCGCACCTTGCCCTTCTGCAGCAGCACCACGCTGCCCTGGAAGTCCTTCAGCGTGGCCGGCGCCAGCCAGGCGTCGAAGAAGTCCTCGACGCTGACCGGGTCCTCGGCCAGCAGCGCGACCACGCTGCGCCCGGCCTTCAGCGGCGACTGGAAGCCCATCAGCACCACGTCGCCGGGTGCCGGCTTCACCGCCACCTCGGCGGTGGTCGGCAGGTCGGTGCGGCGCGCATCGAACGACAGGAAGCCGGGCAGCTTGTCCAGCACCCAGTCGCTCATCGCAAAGCGCCGCCCGCTGGCGCCGTCGCCGATCGGCAGCGCCGCGCTCCAGCGCTGGAACAGCGGTTGCGAGCGCAGGCTGCCGAACACCAGCAGGTCGCTGTCGGCGTGCTTGTCGACCTCGGCGGCGTGGATCAGGGTCACCCGCAGCGCCGGGTAGCCGGTGGACGCGCCGAGCCGGCCGAGCAGGGTCAGCAGGTTGGCCATGTCCTGGTCGCCGATCTCGTCCGGCACCACCACGGTGGACTCGGACAGGTCGGCCAGGCGCGTGAACGGGAAGCCGGCATTGCCGAACGCGGCCAGGTTCGGCATCGCCATGTAGTGATGGAACGAGCGCAGGTCCACGCTGGAATCGGCGTCGATCGCGCCGGACACGTCGGGGAAGGTGTTCTTGCACGCCTCCGCCTGCGGGCGGTCGAAGAAGAAGTGGAAACGCAGCTGGCTGTTGGCCGAGAACGGCCCGGTCGGCAGCAGCAGTTTCTGCTCCACCGGCATCGCCCCCTTGGGCGAGAGTTCGTGCCACCAGCGCAGCGGCAGCGACTCGGCATAGGCGTGGCCGTTGAGCGGCAACGTGGTGACGAAGGCATCGTTGATGCTGACGTTGAGCGCCGACTTGTTCTGCGTCTCCGGCACCGTGTAGCGATAACGCAGGTTGACCGGGATGCCGTCGCGCTGCCACACGAACAAATCCGGCGGCAGTTGCAGGCCGACCCGGATCAGGTCGGGGTGGTAGCCGCTGACGTTCAACTGCGAGGTCTGCGCGACCAGATCGCCGAAGCGCACCGGCTTGTCGCCGGAGATCCAGTTGGGCGCGTCGTAGGGCTTGCGCGGCTGCGCCGGCTTGAGTTCGCCGATGCGCGCCACCGGGCCGTTGAACGGCGTGCCCAGGCTCAGCGCGGTAGCGGCCTGCTGCAGGTCGCTGTCGTTGCGGCCCAGCACCAGCAGCAGCTTGCCGGTGGCATCGCGCGGATTGGTGATCATCGCCAGGGTCGGGCCGGCGATCTCGGTCAGGCCGGCCTGGGTCGCGGCCAGTTCCGCCGGCAGCGTCGCGGCGGTGGCGAACAGCACCGCGTTGCCGGTGGCCGGCACGTCGCCGATGGCCACGCCGAACGACGCGCCGCGGTAGCCGGCCTGCGCGCCGAACCAGGAGGCGACGATGCCGGCGCTGCGCAGCGTGGCCAGGTCCGGGCGCTGCGGGAACACGAACGGCAGTTCCAGGCGGCGCGTATCGCGCTTGTCGTAGAACGGCACCGGCAGCAGCGCCAGGTCGTTGCGCAGCACCAGCGGGGTGGCGGTCAGCGACAGCCGCGTGGACGGATCGATGTTGGCCCACAGGCTGGTGTGGTCCGGATCCTCGCAATCGCGGGTGTAGTGGCCGATCAGTTGCAGGTTGAGCCGGTTGTAGTCGCTGATCAGGCGCGGATCGATCGGCACGTCGCTCTGCTGCAGCTTGCCGGCGTTCTCGCGGCTGACCGGCAGGGTCGCCACGGTGACGCCGTTGACGCTGACCTTCAGGTGCGACAGGTCCGGCAGCAGCGCCGGCGAGTAGCTATAGACCAGATGCAGGTTCGCCGCCTGCACCACTTCGTCGGTGCGGGTGCTGAAGGCGATACCGGCGCTGCCCTGGATGCCGCGCAGGGTCATCTCGTAGTCCACGCCCAGTTGCTTGAGCGTGGCTGAGCGCTCGCGTTCGGCCGGAGACGGCAGCGGCGTGGCGGTCGCGGCGGCGGCCGGCGCCTGCGCGGTGGCGGGAAGGGTCGGCTCCTGGGCCAGGGCGAGGCCGGACAGGACCGTGAGACAGCACGCAGCCAGGGCGGGTAGACGCATCGACGGCAACCGGATGGAAGTGAAAGAGAGGAATGAACCCGACACGATGGAACGCCGACTCACGGCGCAGCCTCCTCGCCGGCGGTGCGGCCGCGCCAGCCGCTGCGCGCGCTGCTGGCGACGTGCTGGCCGAGGCGCCTGAAGCCGCGCATGCTGGCCGCGAACACGCGGCCCAGCGACACCCAGAAGCGGTCGCGGTCGTGACGGCCCCACTGCGACACCCAGATGTCGGCACGGGCGAAGGTGCAGGCCACCAGCCAGCGCTCCTGCTCGATCGACATCGGCCGGAACTGGATGCTGATTTCGCCGTCGCGGTCGTGGCGCACCATCGCCGGCAGACGCTTGGAGCTGCCGCGCTGCGGCAGCGCGATCTCCACCGGCAGGTCCGGCTCCACCGGCACCGGCTCGAGCAGGCGCAGCGCCATGCCGCCGGTGGAGAAGTTGACCGTGCGGCAGGCCAGTTCGCGGCCATCGGCCAGGTGCAGGGTGGCCGGGATATCCAGCGGCACGCGGTGCGAGCGGCGCACCTGGCGCATCTCGCTGGCGGTGGCGATGGTGGCGCCGAGCAACAGCACGTTGTACGCGGTCCAGGCCAGGTTGAACCAGATCGTCTGCGCCTCGCCGCCGGGCTGCACGCTGAGCAGGCGCATCACGCCCGCAGCCAGGCCGGCCAGGTTCAGCACCAGCAGGAACAGGTAGGGCTTGGCGATCTGCCCGTCGAAGTAGCTGCGCGGCACCAGGCCGCCCTTGGGGGTGACGTTGAACTTGCCGAGCTTGGGATTGAGCAGCGCCACCAGCGTCGGGCGCAGGATGTACCAGGCCAGGGTGGTCTCGTAGACCTCGTTCCACAGCAGGTGGCGGAACTTGCCCTGGGTGCGCAGGTTGGTCAGGTTGGCCTGCAGGATGTGCGGCAGCGCATAGGCCAGGATCATCAGCGCCGAGGCATGGATCACGTGCGCGCCGAAGAACAGGAACGCCAGCGGCGCGGTGAGGTAGACGATGCGCGGCAGCCCGTAGAAGAAGTGCAGCATCGCGTTGGCGTAACACAGGCGCTGCGACAGGCGCAGGCCCTTGCCCAGCAGCGGGTTGTCCAGCCGCGCGATCTGCGCCATGCCGCGCGCCCAGCGGATGCGCTGGGCGACGTGGCCGGACAGGCTCTCGGTGGCCAGGCCGGCGGCCTGCGGCACCGCGATGTAGGCGCTACGGTAGCCGCGGCGGTGCAGCTTGAGCGCGGTGTGCGCGTCCTCGGTGACGGTCTCCACCGCCACCCCGCCCACTTCCTCCAGCGGCTTGCGCTTGATCACCGTGCACGAGCCGCAGAAGAAGGTGGCGTCCCACTGGTCGTTGCCGTCCTGCAGCAGACCGTAGAACAGCTCGCCCTCGTTGGGCACCTTACCGTGGTTGCCGAGATTGCGTTCGAACGGATCGGCGGAGAAGAAGTAGTGCGGCATCTGCACCACCGCCAGCTTGGCGTCGCGCAGGAACCAGCCCATCGCCACCTGCAGGAACGAGCGCGTGGGGATGTGGTCGCAATCGAAGATCGCCACGTACTCGCCACTGGACTTCTTCAGCGCCGCGTTGATGTTGCCGGCCTTGGCGTGGAGGTTGTTGGTGCGGGTGACGTAGTGGATGCCGACCTGCGCGCAGAACGCGCGGAACTCCTCGCGGCGGCCGTCGTCGAGCAGGTAGATGTTGAGCTTGTCGGCCGGCCAGTCCATCACGCTGGCGGCGAGGATGGTCGAGCGCACCACCGACAGCGGTTCGTTGTAGGTGGGAATGAACAGGTCGACGCTGGGC
>NZ_AQOJ01000473.1:0-624 GCF_000364685.1 Xanthomonas sp. SHU 166 | reverse complement strand
GGCAGCGGCCGCCGGTTCAGCGGCCACAGCACCTGGAAATAGCCCAGCGCCAGGATCACGAACGCGTACAGTTCGGCCAGCAGCAGGCCCAGGCCCAGGCTGAGGTCGACCGGGCTGCTCATGCCCACGGTCTGGGTCAGGCGCCACCAGATGTAGCGCGAGGACACCGCCAGCGACAGCGCCATCATCACCAGGATCGCCAGGCGGCTGCCGCTGCGCCGCAGCAGCATGGCCGCGGCGAACACCACCAGCGAGAACAGCAGTTGCTGCGGCACATCCATCGGGATGGCGACGACGAAGACCAGCAACACGGCACCCAGCAGCCACAGCGACCAGTTGGCCAGGACATGCAGCGGGCGCGCGGCACGCGACGCGGAGGCAGCGCTCATCGGCGATTCCTAACAAGGGGAGGAGGTCGGCGCGCGGTCTTCCCCACCGCGCGGCGACGGCAAACAGGTGCGGCGCCCGCAGGCGCCGCATGGCATCAACGATTCAAGAAGCGCTTGAGCGGACCGCCCGGCGCCGGCACCGCGGCCTCGCGGCCGACCTCGAGCAGGCGCTGGAACAGCTGCTGCAACGGCGTGCCGGTCGCGGTGCCGATGACGGCGGCCGACACAGGCGCCA
>NZ_AQOJ01000472.1:0-1329 GCF_000364685.1 Xanthomonas sp. SHU 166 | reverse complement strand
CGGCCACGGCCGCCGATGCCCTGCCGGCGACGCCGGACGCCTCGGCGCACAACGCCGCGCGCAGCGCCGCACCGCCGCCGGCCACGCAGAACCTGCTGTGGATCCTGCTGCTGGCGCTCGGCGGCGGCCTGCTGCTGAACCTGCTGCCGTGCGTGCTGCCGATCCTGTCGCTGAAGGTGCTGGGCCTGGCGCAGAGCGGCGAGAGCCGCGGCCGCGCCCGCAGCCATGCGCTGTGGTACACGCTGGGCGTGCTCGCCTCCTTCGCCGTGGTCGGCGGCATCGCCGTGGCCGCGCGCCTGCTGTGGGGCTTCCAGCTGCAGCGCCCGGGCTTCGTCGCGGTGCTGGTGTACCTGATGTTCGTGGTCGGGCTGAGCCTGTCGGGGGTGTTCACCCTCAGCGCCAACCTCGGTGGCGTCGGCCAGTCGCTGTCCACGCGCAGCGGTCCGGTCGGCGACTTCTTCACCGGCGTGCTGGCCTGCGTGGTGTCCAGCGCCTGCATCGGCCCGTTCATGGGCCCGGCGCTGGGCTATGCGCTGACCGCGCCGGCGGCGGCGGCGATGCTGGTGTTCCTGACCCTGGGCCTGGGCCTGGCGCTGCCGTTCCTGCTGATCGGCTTCGTGCCGTCGCTGGCCAGACGCCTGCCCAAGCCAGGCGCCTGGATGGAAACGCTCAAGCAGGTGCTGGCGTTCCCGATGTACCTGAGCGCGATCTGGCTGCTGTGGGTGCTGGGCAAGCAGCGCGGCGTGGACGCGGTGGCGCTGCTGCTGATCGGCGCCACCCTGCTGGCGCTGGGCCTGTGGTGGTTCGAGCGCGCGCGCTGGCGCGACCACAAGACCGGCATGCGCCTGGCCGCCGTGCTGCTGCTGGCCGCGCTGGTGCCGGCCTGGGGTGTGACCCGGCTGCCGCCGCCCAGCGCCAGCGTCGAGCGCAACACCGTTGCCTATTCGCCGCAGATGCTCGACCGCCTGCGCACCGACAACCGCGTGGTGTTCGTCAACATGACCGCCGACTGGTGCGTCACCTGCAAGGCCAACGAACGCAACGTGTTCGACAGCGACGCGTTCCGCGACACCATCAAGCGGGTGGACGCGGTGTACATGAAGGGCGACTGGACCAACGAGGATCCGCGCATCAGCGCCTTCCTCGCCGAGCACAAGGCGGTGGGCGTGCCGCTGTACGTGGTCTACGGCCCCGGCGCGCCGCCGACGGTACTGCCGCCGGTGCTGAGCCAGGCGGTGGTCGAGGACGCCCTGCTGCGCGCGGCGCGATGACCCCCACCAGCGCGCGCCTGCTGGCGGTCGCCGCGGTGGCGGCGGTGCTCGGCGTGGC
>NZ_AQOJ01000471.1:0-2321 GCF_000364685.1 Xanthomonas sp. SHU 166 | reverse complement strand
ACCATGGCGTCGGGGCTGAAGCCCCTCCCACAGGACTCCAGTCAGGACTCCTGGCTCCGCACCCCGCGCTTGCAGCTTCAGGCCCGGCGGCTACGTCGTCGCGTTCGCCGTCTCGACCAGATCGTCCCACTGCAGACGTGTGCCGGAGGCGTCGTCGCTGTGCAGCAGGGCGCGGCGGACGGCGCGACGCATGGCGCGGCTGATCCAGTTGTGCAGGTCGCGACCGGACTGGCCTTCGCTGCGCTCGGCGATCCAGGCCGCCGCGGCGTCGGCGTCGAGGTCCAGCGGCTTGCCGCGCAGCAGGCGCGCGACGATGGCGGCGCGCGCCGCGTGGTCGGGCAGGGCGATGGCGATCTGCCGGTCCAGCCGCGACAGCAGCGCCGGGTCGATCGCAGTGGCATGGTTGCTGGCGGCCAGCAGGAACACCTGGCCGGCGTGGCTGGCGACACCGTCCAGTTCCTGCAGCAGCTGGCCGACGATTTCGCGGGTGAAGGCGTCGTCGCCGTCGGCACCGCGCGCCGGCGCGACGATGTCCAGTTCGTCGACGAACACGATGCACGGCGCCTGCGCCCGCGCGCGCTCGAACGCCGCCTGCACGCGCTGGCCGGACTGGCCGAGGTAGCCGGCCTTGAGGTCGGCGCTGCTCAGGGCGATGAAGGCCAGGCCCGACTGGCTGGCGAGGATGCGTGCGACCTGGGTCTTGCCGGTGCCCGGCGGGCCGACCATCAGGATCCCGCGCGGCACCGGCACGCCGAGCGTGGCCAGGGTCTCGGCATTGCGCAGTTCCTTGCCCAGGCCGACGAACTCCTCGACGGTGGCCGCCGGCAGCACGATGTCGTCCCAGCCGAGCGTGGCGACGGCAGTGGAGCCTTTGCCGCGCAGCGCGCGCAGGTGCGCGAGCAGGGTGGCGTTGTCCAGCGTGCCGTCCACGCACTCGGCGGCGACGCGCGCGACCAGCGTGTGCAGGTCGCGACCGGACAGGCCGGTGCTGTCGGCGATCGCCTGCGCGTCCGGCTCCAGCGCAAAACCGGCCCGCTGCAGTTCGGCGCCGAGAATGCGCGCGCGCGCCGCGGCGTCGGGCAGGCCGATGGCGATGCTGGCGGTGAAGCGCGACAGGATCGCGTCGTCCAGCAGCGCCGGGCGGTTGGTCGCGCCGATCACCAGCACCTGGCCGTGCGCGGCATGGAAGCCGTCCCATTCGGCAAGAAAGGTCTGCACCAGTTCGGCGCCGAAGCTGTCGCTGTCGGCGCCGCCGCGGCGCGCGAACACGCTTTCGCATTCGTCGATGAACAGGATCGCCGGTGCGTACTCGCGGCAGCGCTGCCAGATCGCCTGCACCTTGGGGCCGGTGTGGCCGACGTGCGCAGCCTTCAGGTCGGCCACGCCCAGCGCCTCGAAATGACAGCCGGCATGACGCGCGAGCTTGCGCGCGATCAGGGTCTTGCCGGTGCCCGGCGGCCCGTGCAGGAGCATGCCTTTCGGTGCTGGCTGGCGCCCGGACACGAACAGGTCCACCAGTTTCAGGATCTGGTCGAGCGTGGCGTCGGGCAGGGCGACGTCGGCCCAGTGCCGTTGCACCGCATCCAGGCTCTGCAGCCGCTGCTGCAGCGCGCGTTGCTGGCCGCGCGCGACCTCCCAGGCCTGCACGTGGTCGTGCAGCGCAGCGATCGGTGCGACATCGACGGCGGCGTCTTCGGCCAGTGCCAGCGCCAGCGATTGCAGCGACGGCGCAGCGTCGGCGGCCAGATCGGCGTCGAGGAGGATCAGGGCCGCTGCATGGCGGGCATCGGGCAGCACGATCAGCGCCTGCAGGCGCGGGTCCTCGCTGCCGTCGTGCAAGGCCAGCAGCCGCGCAGCGGACAGGTCGCCCTGCGTGGCGGGAATGGACCAGCGCCCGTGCAGGGCGCGCTGCGGCCATGGCGCGCGGGTCACCGGATACGTCGTCCCCGCATCGCGCGACCCAGCATCGGCCACCTGCACCAGCGCCAGCGGCAGGCGTGCGAACGCCTGCAGTGCGCGCCGTTCGGCATGGCTGTGGTGCCACGCCAGCAGCTGCGCGCCGGCGACGACCAGCAGACCGTACGCCAGCAGCGAGGGCAGCAGGCTTTGCAGCAGCAGGCCGCCATCGCCGTGCAGGCCGACCTGGCGCCACCAGACGAGGAAGCTGCGCGTCTCGCCCAGCCAGTGTGCGCTGGTCCACGGCAGGACCAGCACCAGCATGCCGATCAAGGCCGCGCGCCAGCGCCAGTCCGGCAGCAGCGGCCGCAGCAGCAGCGCCGGTCCCCAGGCGCGGCGGCGCTCGCGCCGTACCGCCGCCCGCG
>NZ_AQOJ01000470.1:0-8494 GCF_000364685.1 Xanthomonas sp. SHU 166 | reverse complement strand
GCCGGCCTCGTGGCCTTCCCACTCGCCGGGCGGCAGCTGCTGCAGCCCCGGCGCCTGGCGTTCGCGTTCGTCCGCGGCCGGATCGGCGAGACCCGCCGCGCGCCGTACGGCCGGCAGGTCCAGCGCCGCCAGGCGGCCCCAGGCGAACGCCTGCTGGTTCATCGCCACCGCTGCGCCGTTGAGTTCGATCGCGCTCATCAGCGCCGCGTGCGACAAGGGCACAAGGCCCTGCTGCCAGGCGTAGCCGAGCATGAACAGGTTGCTGGCAATGGCGTCGCCGAGCAGCGCGGTGGCCAGCTGTGTGGCGTCGAGCAACAGCGGATCGCGCCCGCCCAGCGCCAGGCGCACGCCGGCAATGATCTCGGCGGCCGGGAACTGCATGTCCGGGTGCGTGGTGAAGGTGCCCGGCATCGCCTCGTAGCTGTTCAGCACCACCTGCGAGCGATCGCCGCGCACCTTGGACAGCGCCCAGTAGTCGTTGACCACCACCATGTCGCACCCCAGCACCAGGTCGGCCTCGCCGGCGGCGATGCGCACCGCGTGCAGGTCTTCGGGCTGGCGCGCAATGCGGATATGCGTGGTGACCGCGCCGCCCTTCTGTGCCAGGCCGGTCTGGTCGAGCACGCTGGCACCCTTGCCCTCCAGGTGCCCGGCCATGCCCAGCAGCGCGCCGATGGTGACCACGCCGGTGCCGCCGACGCCGGTGATGAGGATGTTCCAGGGCTGGCTCAGGTCGCTGCGGAAGCTTGGTGTCGGCAATTGCTCCAGCAGCGCCGCAGCGTCGGCCTTGCGGCCCTTGCGCGGCTGCCCACCGTGCACGGTGACGAAGCTGGGGCAGAACCCGGACACGCAGGAGTAGTCCTTGTTGCAGCTGGACTGATCGATCTGGCGCTTGCGCCCGTACTCGGTCTCCTTCGGCAGCACCGACACGCAGAAGCTCTTCTCGCCGCAATCGCCGCAGCCTTCGCAGACCAGCGAGTTGACCAGCACGCGCTTGGGCGGATCGGGCAGCTTGCCGCGCTTGCGCCGGCGCCGCTTCTCGGTGGCGCAGGTCTGGTCGTAGATCAGCACGCTGGTGCCCTTGACCTCGCGCAGCCGCCGCTGCACCGCGTCCAGCTCGCTGCGGTCGTGGAAGTCCACCTCGCTGGGGAACAGCTCGCGGCGTCGCGTCCACTTGCCGATGTCGTCGCTGACCAGGGCGATGGTGTGCACGCCCTCGGCGCGCATCTGCCGGGCGATGTCGGGCACGCTGAGGGTGCCGTCCACCGGCTGCCCGCCGGTCATCGCCACCGCGTCGTTGTAGAGGATCTTGTAGGTGATGTTGACGCCGGCGGCGATCGACTGGCGGATCGCCAGCGAGCCGCTGTGGAAATAGGTGCCGTCGCCCAGGTTCTGGAACACGTGCGGGGTGTCGGTGAACGGCGCCTGCCCGGCCCAGGTGACGCCTTCGCCGCCCATGTGCGTGAAGGTGTCGGTGGCGCGGTCCATCCACGTCACCATGTAGTGGCAGCCGATGCCGCCGAGCGCGCGCGAGCCCTCCGGCACCACCGTGGAGGTGTTGTGCGGGCAGCCCGAGCAATAGTGCGGCACGCGCGGGAAGTTGGCGCGCGGCAGCGCCATCTCGGCTTCCTTGGCTTCCATCCAGCGCAGCCGCTGTTCGATCGAGTCGGTGTTCACCGCGGCCGACTGCGGCAGGCGCAGGATGCGCCGGCCGATCACCCCGGCGATGGTGGCCGGGGTCAGTTCGCCGGTGGACGGCAGGATCCATTCGCCGGCCTCGTCGTACTTGCCGACGATGCTCGGGCGCGGGCCGGCGCTGGCCGGCCAGTTGTAGAACTGTTCCTTCATCTGCCGCTCGATGAAGGCTTTCTTCTCCTCCACCACGACGATGTCCTGCAGCCCGCGCGCGAACGCGGCGATGCCCAGCGGCTCCAGCGGCCAGGTCATGCCGACCTTGTACACGCGGATGCCGATGCGCGCGCAGGCGTCCGCGTCCAGGCCCAGGTATTCCAGCGCCTGCAGCACGTCCAGGTAGCTCTTGCCGGTGGTGACGATGCCCAGCCGCGCCTGCGGCGCATCCATCACCGTGCGGTCGATGCCGTTGGCGCGGGCGAAGGCCTGCGCCGCGCGCACCGCGTAGCGATGCAGGCGCATTTCCTGGTCCAGCGGCGGATCCGGCCAGCGGATGTTGAGGCCGCCCGGCGGCAGCTCGAAATCCTCCGGCAGCACGATCTGCCGCGCGAACGGATCCACCTGCACCGAGGCCGAGGATTCCACCGTCTCGGCGATGGTCTTGAAGCCGATCCAGCGCCCCGTGTAGCGGCTCATCGCCCAGCCGAGCAGGCCCATGTCGAGGATGTCCTGCACCCCGGCCGGATTGAGCACCGGCATCATCGCGCTGACGAACTCGTCTTCCGAGCCGTGCGGCAGGGTCGAGCTGCGGCACGCGTGGTCGTCGGCGGCCAGCGCCAGCACGCCGCCATGGCGCGAGGTGCCGGCGGCGTTGCCGTGCTTGAACACGTCGCCGCAGCGGTCCACGCCCGGGCCCTTGCCGTACCACATGGCATACACGCCATCCACGCGCGCGCCGGGGAACAGGTTGGTCTGCTGCGTGCCCCAGACCATGGTCGCGCCCAGGTCCTCGTTGAGTCCGGGCTTGAACACCACGTTGGCCGCGTCCAGATGCTTGCGCGCGCGCCACAGTTCCAGGTCGAAACCGCCCAGCGGGCTGCCGCGGTAACCGCTGACGAAGCCGCCGGTGTTCAGCCCGGCGGCGCGGTCGCGCAGTTGCTGCATCAATGGCAACCGCACCAGCGCCTGCACCCCGGACAGATAGATGCGGCCATCGGTGCGGGTGTACTTGTCTTCCAGCGTATAGCGGGTGTCCACGCCGTCGGCGGCCGCTGCGGCGAGGGAGGACGACGGACGCGGATCGACGATGCGGTTCATGGCTTGCCCGGAAATGGAAGGCTGGCGGGCGCGCAGCGCCTGCCGCGCGCGATCGCCCCGATTGTATCAGCGGCGATTTTTGCGCCCGTTCTCGTCCACGCCGGCCGTGGCGGGGTAGGATGGGACCCGGGTGAGGGGATCACTCCAGGGGATTGCAGCAGTGAAGGCATACACATACGCAGTGGCCGCGATGCTGGCCTGCATCGGCCTGGCCACCGCGGCCAGCGTGCGGGCGCAGGCATTGCCGGCACCGAAAGAGTTCTACTTCGACGAAGACCGCGGCACCACCCGTCCGGTCACCGCCATCGCCGGCAGCGGCGAGGCCCTGGTGGACCGTCTGGCCAGTACCGTGCAGCGCGATCCCAATGCCAACGAGGCGCGCGCCCAGCTGGCCGGCATCGCCATGGCCGGCGGCCGCCAGGAACTGGGCGAACAGCTGTACCAGGCCGCGTTGCATGCGCTGCCCGCCGGCGTGCAGCGGCGCCAGGTGCAGTGGAACTATGGCTGGGACCTGCTGCGCGCGGGTGATCCGGCGCGCGCGCTGGCGCAGTGGAGCGCACTGGTCAACGGCCGCCCGGCGGCGCCGGACTGGCTGCCGCCGACCCTGGCGCTGGCGTTGTGGCGCCTGCAGCGCAAGGACGAGGCAGTGAAGTGGTACGCCGCGGCGGCACGCACCTGGCCGGACAAGTGGGGCGCCACTGCCGATTTCGCGGCGTTGCTGCCGGCCTGGCGCGACGACGAGCGCGCGACCCTGGCCGAAGTGCAGGCCGCCTGGAAGGCCGCGCCGCCGGCCTGGCCCTGAGGCACGCGGGTCCAGGAAACACGACGCGGCCTGCGTGGGTGGCCGGCGCAATCCAGGGTGCGGGTCATGGTCGGTCGCACAGCGCACTGTGTCGTCGCGCCTGCGCGGAGCGCCGGCCCGCGCTGGGCGCAGGCCAGGTGCGGCTTCGGTCGCCGACGCCTCGACGGCCTGCGTGCACATGCCATGCGATGATGCCGCGTACCCGCTGATTTCGTGCTGTGCCGATGGCTTTCGATGCGTTCGCCCTGATGTTGGTCATGCTGGCGCTCGGCAAGCTGTTCGCGCGTCAGCGCGTCCTGCCGGCCAACACCACCGAGGTGCTCAACGGGGTGGTGCTGTACCTGTGCCTGCCGGCCTCGGTGCTGATCTACGTGCCGCGCCTGCAGTTCAATCTGGAACTGCTCGGATTGATGCTGACGCCGTGGCTGCTGACCGGCGTGAGCGCGCTGGCGATGCTGGGCTTGCGCCGGCCGTTGCGGCTGCGCCGGGATCAGCAGGCGGTGCTGCTGCTGTGCGTGGCGCTGGGCAATTCCAGCTTCATCGGCTACCCGATGGTGCGCGCGCTGCTCGGCGAGGCGGCCTTGCCGTATGCGGTGGTCTACGACCAGTTCGGCACCTTCGTGCTGCTGTCCAGCTTCGGCCTGTACGTGCTGGCGCGCTACAGCGGCGAGGCGCCGCCGTCGCCGCGGCAGACGCTGTTGCGCATGGCGCGGTTCCCGCCGCTGTGGGCGCTGCTGTTCGCACTGACCCTGATGCCGGCGCAGCCGCCGGCGTGGATCGCCTCCGGCCTGCAGCACCTGGCCGACGCGATGCTGCCGCTGGTGATGCTGGCGGTGGGATTCTCGATCCAGTTGCGCTTGCCGCGCGAAGAATTGGCGCCGTTGGCCGCCGGCCTGGTGCTGAAGCTGCTGGCGCTGCCGGCCCTGGCCTGGCCGCTGTCGTGGGCGCTGGGCCTGCGCGGGCAGGCGCTGCAGGCCAACGTACTGGAATCGGCGATGCCGACCATGATCACCGCCGCGCTGCTGGCGATCTCGCATCGCCTGGCCCCGCGCCTGGCCGCGGCCCTGGTCGGCTACGGGATTCTGCTGTCGCTGGTCACCTTGCCGGCGTGGGCGTGGTTGTTGGGGGCGTTGCGTTGAGCCTGCGCCGTGGGCGGTGCCTGGATTGGCGGGTGTGGGATGGTGCGCGCGTCGTACCCTCATCCGCCCCTGCGGGGCACCTTCCCCCCAAAAGGGGGCCATGGTCCCGGAGGGAGAAGGAATTTAGAAGCCCCTCTCCCCCGGGAGAGGGGTTGGGGTGAGGGTCGGGGCGCAGCCTCGCACAGCGGCATCCCCTGATCTCAGCAACCGCCCGCCGCTAATCCGCCGGCACCGTCCGCCCGCTGGCCCAGCTGCGCAGCGCCTGCACCTGTTCGGCCATCAGCACCGACAGCGGTCGGGTAGTGCGGATCTCCTGCATCAGCAGCTCGGTGTCCAGCGGCCGCTGTTCGGCGTGCGCGGCATACAGCCCGGAGACGATCGCCTGCTCGATCTCGGCACCGGAGAACCCGTCGGCGGCGGCAGCCAAGGCCGGCAGCGCGAACGCGTCCGCATGCAGCTGCCGCCGCGTCAGGTGCAGGCGCAACAGCTCCACGCGCGTCTGCGGGTCGGGCAGGTCGACGAAGAAGATCTCGTCGAAGCGGCCCTTGCGCAGCAGTTCCGCCGGCAGCTCGTGCACCTGGTTGGCGGTGGCGACGATGAACACCGCGGCGGTGCCGTCGGCGCTGCCGCGTTCGGCCATCCAGGTCAGCAGCGTGCCGAGCACGCGCCGCGATACGCCGCCGTCCTCGCCGCCGCTGGCCAGGCCCTTCTCGATCTCGTCCATCCACAGCACGCACGGCGCCAGTTGCTCGACCGCGGCCAGCGCATCGCGCAGGTTCTTCTCGGTCTCGCCGTGGTACTTGGCGTACAGCGCGCCCATGTCCAGGCGCAGCAGCGGCACGCCGAACCCCGCCGCGGTGGCCTTGGCCAGCATCGACTTGCCGCAGCCCTGCACGCCGAGCAGCAGCACGCCCTTGGGCGGGTCCAGCCCCGGTGGCGCGGTGCCGGCGAACACCGCGCGGCGCTGTGCGATCCATTGCTTGAGCCGGCGCGCACCGGCCACGTCCTCGAAGCGCGTGGCATCGTTGTCGTACTGCAGGTGGCCGCTGCGGTTGAGCAGTTCGAACTTGAGCTTGGCCAGTTGCGGCAGATCGGATGCGGTGAGCGCGCCGTCGGCGTAGATCAGTTGCCGGGCGATGCGCCGCGCGTCGATCAGGCTGAGCCCGCGCAGATTGCGCAGGATCTGCTTGACCGCCTCGCCGTCGACCTCGACCCGGCGTCCGCCGAACTCGCGCGCGTAGCCCAGCGCTTCCTCCTGCACCATCTTCAGCAGCGCGTTGGCATCGGGCAGGCGCGGATTGAAGCGGGTCGCCAGCGCTTCCAGCTCGGCCGGCAGCTCGATCCGCGTGCCGATCAGCACCAGCACGTGCGGCTGGCAGTGGCGGCGCTCGACGATGTCGCGCAGCAGGCGCTGGTGGCTGGCGTAGCCCAGGTACGGGGTGACGTCGAGCAGCAGGTAGATGCCGCGCTGATCGGCCTGCTTGATCGCCTGCAGCACCGCGCTGGCGTCCGGCGGCCCGCTCGGCGGGTCCTCGCGGTCCAGGTCGATGCGGCGCAGGCCCTCGGTGATCGACCAGCGGTGCAGGGCGCGCCAGACCTGCATCAAGGCCTGCCGGAACAGGTCGACGATGCGCGCCTCCTCCTGCGTCTCGATCACGATCAGGGGCGTGTTGGCGCGGATCAGCGCGACCAGGTCCTGCAGCTCGCTCATGGCATCGGAAGGCGAAGGGGGCCGCCACGATAGCAAGCCCGGCGGCTGGCGGCGTGCTGCGCGTTGACTACCGGCTGACGTAGGGCCGGTGTACGCTCCGGCTTCTTCCCCCGGAAGCGAGGCGTGCATGAAGACGATCCTGGTGGCCGGCTCCAAGGGCGGCGTGGGCAAGACCACGGTCGCCACGCACCTGGCGGCGTCCTACGCGCTGGCAGGCAAGCGCACGGTGCTGGCCGATGCCGATCCGCAGGGCTCCTCGACCCGCTGGGCCGAACGCCGTGCCGGCCTGGACAGCGCGGTGCTGCCGATCGACGCCAGCCGCAAGCGCAGCTGGCGCGCGGCGCTGCCCGACGACGCGCAGCGGGTGATCGTCGACGCCGCCGCCGGCGCCATGGCCGAGGACCTGACCCACTTCCTCGACGAGGCCGACGCAGTGGTGGTGCCGGTGATGCCCTCGGCGCTGGACATCGAGGCCACCGTCGGCTTCCTCAACACCCTGGCCAAGGTGCCGCGGGTGCACCAGCGCAAGCTGCCGGTCGGGCTGGTGCTCAACCGCAGCAAACCCTGGACCAATGCCACCCAGCAGGCGCTGCAGATGCTCGCCGAATGGCCCTACCCGGTGGTGGCGCAACTGCGCGACAGCCAGGCCTACGTGGTGCTGGTGGGGCTGGGCCGCAGCCTGTTCGATTACCACTCCGTCCAGGTCCGCGACCACCAGCAGGACTGGGAACCGTTGCTCAAGTGGCTCAAGAAGGCCTGACCGATGACCATCGTTTTGCGAGAAGTGATCCTGCTGCGCCATGCCCACGCCGAACCGGCCGACACCGGCCAGGCCGATTTCGACCGGCCGCTGTCGCCGCACGGCCTGGCCGAGGCCGAAGCCGCCGGGCGCTGGCTGCTGGAACAGCGGCTGGTGCCGGACCGGGTGCTGTGTTCGCCGGCGCGGCGCGCGCGCGAAACCCTGGAGGCGGTGCTGGAGCTGACCGGCTACGTCGAGCAGCGCCTGGAGCCGCGCATCTACGAGGCGACCTCGGGCACCCTGGCCGATCTGCTGGACGGCCATCGCGATGTCGAGCGGCTGTTGCTGGTCGGCCACAACCCGGGCCTGGAGCGGCTGGCGGCGCTGATGCACAGCGGCCAGTCCGGCGACTACCGCGGCATGCCCACCGCCAGCGTCGCCGTGCTCGGGGTCCCGCACGACGCGGCGATCGAGCCGGGCGTGGCGCGCTTGACCGCGTTCTGGTGGCCCTGAGCCCGCTGCGCAGGTTCCTGCGGCCGGCGCTCTGCGCCGCGCTGCTGCCGTTGTGTCTGTGGTGCGCCGTCGGCCACGCGCAGGTGACGCCGGCCTTGCTGGCGCCCGGCGAATACGCCCTGGACCCGGCGCAGTCGCGCTTCGGGTTCGAGATCCGCACCCGCTTCGGCCAGCGCATCGAAGGCTTCTTCCCGCGCTACGAGGGCACCGTGCACGTGCTGCCCGACGGCCGCCATCAGGTGCACCTGCGCCTGTTCACCGCCTACGTGGAAATCCCCGGCAAGCCGCGCTACACCGGCTGGATGCGCGGCGAGGATTTCTTCGACGCGCCGCGCTACCCCACCGTGTCCTTCGACTCGCAGCCGTTCTCGCCGCAGGTGCTGGGCAAGGGCGGGCCGATCCCCGGCATCCTGAGCATCCGCGGGATCAGCCACGCCGAGACGCTGACCGTCATGCCGGCCGCATGCACCCGCGCAGGCTATGATTGCGACGTCATCAGCCGCGGTACGGTATTGCGTGGACGTTACGGAATGGACAAGTGGGATCTGGCCTTGAGCGACCGGGTCACCTTCGTGCTGCGCGCACGCCTGACCGAGGCGGCCACTCGGTGATATCGAAATTGATGCGGGTGCTGGTGGTGG
>NZ_AQOJ01000469.1:0-1393 GCF_000364685.1 Xanthomonas sp. SHU 166 | reverse complement strand
CGAGCCTGTCGCAGGCGCAGCACGGCCGCGCCGTGGCGATCGCCGAGGCCGCGCGCGACCGCCAGGTCGACTGCACGCGCGGGGACCACTGCGCGCTGGCCTCGCCGCTGCGCGGGCTGGCCGGCAAGGCCTTCGCCCAGTCCGGCGCCGGCGCGCCGCGCCACTACGCCACCATCCTCGATCACGGCGAAGAGGCACTGGTGGCGCGGATCAACCTGATCCGCAGCGCCAGCCGCAGCATCGACCTGCAGACCTACATCTTCGACAAGGACGACAGCGCGCGGCTGGTGATGGACGAGCTGCTGGCCGCGGCGCGGCGCGGCGTGCAGGTGCGCGTGCTGATCGACCAGCTCTCGGCGATCTCGGACCTGCAGATCCTCGGCGCCCTGGCCGGCGCGCACGAGAACTTCTCGCTGCGCATCTACAACCCCACCTTCGGCCTGGCCAAGCCCAACTACTTCCACTACGCCGCCAGCGTGCTGTGCTGTTTCCGCCGCTTCAACCAGCGCATGCACAACAAGCTGCTGGTGATCGACGATGCGATCGGCGTGGTCGGCGGGCGCAACTACCAGGACGACTATTTCGACTGGGACGCCGAGTACAACTTCCGCGACCGCGACGTGCTGGTCGCCGGCCCGGTGGCGCGGTCGATGGCCGCCAACTTCGACGCCTACTGGGCGGCCCGGCGCAGCGTGCCGGTGGCGCGGCTCAACGACGTCGGCAAGCTGCTGCTGCGCCAGGGCGTGCCGGCGATGCCGCCGGCGCAGTTCCTGCGCCCGGAGCGGGTGCAGCGGGTCAGCGAGGAGGCGTCCGATCCGGCCTTCGTGGAGAACGCCTTCGTGCTGCCGGCGTTGCCGGTGAAGCATGTGGACTACGTCGCCGACCTGCCGCAGAAGCACCGCCGCGAACACGGCCCCAAGGCCATCTCCACCGCGCCCAAGCTCGACCGGCTGATCGCCGACGCACGCCAGGAGATCATCCTGCAGACGCCGTACCTGGTGCTGTCGGACCCCGCGCAGGAGATCTTCCGCGACCTGCGCAAGCGCACCCCGCCACCGCGCGTGGTGGTGGCCACCAACAGCCTGGCCGCCACCGACAACCCGGTGGTGTATGCACTGTCCTACAAGTACAAGCGCCGCAACCTGCGCGAACTGGGCTTCGACATCTACGAGTACAAGCCGTTCCCGCTGGATGCGCCGGTGGACTACGCCAACCTGCTGCCGGCGCCGTTGCAGGGCGAGGTGCCGGCCGCGCCGGCCAGCGGCGAAAACGCAGGCGAGCATGGCGGCGGCGATACCGGCAGCGGGCGCAACACGTTGCTGGGCGGCAGCGCGGCCGGACGCAGTTCGCTGCTGGGCAGCGGCAGTGGCGGGCCGTCCGGCAGCCGCGGCGA
>NZ_AQOJ01000468.1:0-9823 GCF_000364685.1 Xanthomonas sp. SHU 166 | reverse complement strand
ATGATGCCAAAGGCGGGGTTTTTAGAGGTGCCCTTCAGTCGCGACGAGCGAAGTGCAGATCGCCACCGGCTTCGATAGCGGTCTGGTCTAGGTGCTTCCACCAGTGCACCAAACAACTCGCCGAGAATTTCTGTGGGAGCGACTCCAGAGCGGATCCAATGACGACGGGGACCCACTGCAGGAGCGGCTCCAGCCACGACAGACAGCATTGCTTGCCGTCTGATGGTGCAGCGCGTCGGGACTGAAGTCCCTCCCACATCGCGCATCCGTCAGACGCGCGATGCTGCATGATGATGCCTCCGCCACCGCCGTGATGGGCGGAGGCGGCCCAATCGCTCGCGCTACAGCTTGGCGCGCTGCGCGCGCAGGCCGTCGAGTTGCGCGCTCCAGTCGGCCAGGCGCTGGCGTTCCTGCTCGACTACCGCGGGCGGCACCTTGTCGGTGAACTTGCCCAGCTTGGCCTCGCTCTTGTCCTTCTCGGACGCGACACGGGCGATCTCCTTGTCCAGGCGCAGGCGTTCAGCATCCAGGTCGACCAGGCCTTCCAGCGGCACCAGCAGCGTCAGTTCGCCGACGATCGCGGTGGCCGCGGCCGGCGACGGCGCGCCGTCGTCCAGCCACTGGATGGACTCCAGCTTGAGCAGGAAGCGCAGCTGCGCGGCGAAACGTTCGATTCGCGCGCGGTCTTCTGCCTGGCCACCCTGCAGCAGCAGCGGCACCTGCCGCGACGGCGCCACCTGCAGTTCGCTGCGCACGCGGCGCAGCGCCGACACCATCGCCTTCAGCCATTCCACGTCGGCCGCGGCGCCGGCGTAGGCGGCCACGTCCATCGCCGCCGCCTCCGGGTACGGCTGCAGCGAAATGGTCGGCGCGGCGATGCCCAGGCGCGGCGCCACCTGCTGCCACAGTTCCTCGGTGAGGAACGGGGTCAGCGGGTGCAGCAGGCGCAGCAGGGTTTCCAGCACGTGCAGCAGGGTGTGGCGGGTGCTGTCGGCGGCGGCCGCATCGTCGCCGCTCAGCGCCGGCTTGGCCAGTTCCAGGAACCAGTCGCAGAACTCGTTCCAGGCGAATTCGTACAGGCACTGCGCCAGCAGGTCGAAACGGTACGCGGCGAACTGCGCCTGCGCCTCGGCCGTGACCGCCTGCAGGCGCAGCAGGATCCACTTCTCGGCATCGGTGGCCGGTGCAAGCGAGGCTGAACCGGCATTCGAAGCGGTGTCCGCGTGGTTCGCCACCTGGGCGCGTGGCGACGCGTTCGTGATGGTCGCTGCGTCCACATCGTCCTGGCGCGTGTTCATCAGCACGAAGCGGCTGGCATTCCACAGCTTGTTGCAGAAGTTCTTGTAGCCCTCGGCGCGGCCCAGGTCGAACTTGATATCGCGGCCGTGGCCGGCCAGCGCGGCGATGGTGAAGCGCAGTGCGTCTGCGCCGTGGGCGATGATGCCCTCGGGGAATTCCTTGCGCGTGGCCTTCTCGATCTTCTCGGCCATGCGCGGCTGCATCAGCCCGGTGGTGCGCTTGGCGACCAGGTCCTCGATGCTGATGCCGTCGATGATGTCCAGCGGATCGAGCACGTTGCCCTTGGACTTGGACATCTTCTGGCCGTCCTTGTCGCGAATCAGGCCGGTGATGTAGACGTCGCGGAACGGCACCTTGCCGGTGAAGCTGTCGGTGGCCATGATCATGCGCGCCACCCAGAAGAAGATGATGTCGAAGCCGGTGACCAGCACGCTCGACGGCAGGTAGCGGTCGAAGCCGCGCTCGGCCATCGCCTGCGGATCCGGCCAGCCCATGGTCGCGAACGGCCACAGCTGCGAGGAGAACCAGGTTTCCAGCACGTCGCTGTCCTGGTGCAGGGCGACGTCGGCAGCCACGCCACCCTTGGCGCGCGCGTCGGCCTCGTCGCGGCCGACGTAGCAGTTGCCTGCGTCGTCGAACCAGGCCGGAATGCGATGGCCCCACCACAGCTGGCGGCTGATGCACCAGTCCTGGATGTTCTCCATCCAGTGGCGATAGGTGTTGATCCAGTTCGGCGGCACGAACTGGATCTGCCCGGACTCGACCAGTTCCAGGCCGCGCTTGGCCAGCGCATCCATCTTCACGAACCACTGGTCGGTGAGGTACGGCTCGATCACCTGGCCGGTGCGGTCGCCGCGCGGCACCTGCAGCTTGTGCGGCTTGGTCTCGACCAGGATGCCGAGGTCTTCGAGGTCGGCCAGCACGACCTTGCGCGCGTCGTAGCGGTCCATACCGCGGTATTTTTCCGGGACGCTGTCGTTGAGCGCGGCTGTCTGCGTGAACAGGTTGATCATCGGCAACCCATGCCGCACGCCGACCTGGTAGTCGTTGAAGTCGTGCGCCGGCGTCACCTTGACCACGCCGGTGCCGAACGCGCGGTCGACGTAGTCGTCGCCGATCACCGGCACGCGGCGGCCGGTCAGCGGCAGCGTCACGGTCTTGCCGATCAGGTGCGCATAGCGCGCATCCTCCGGGTGCACCATCACCGCGGTATCGCCGAGCAGGGTTTCCGGGCGGGTGGTGGCGACCACCAGGTAGTCGCGGGTCTCGCGCAGGGTCTCGTTGCCGTCGGCGTCGTGCTCGACGTGTTCGTAGCTGGCGCCGTCGTCCAGTGTGTAGGCGATCGACCACAGGAAGCCGTCCTCCTCGACGTTCTCCACTTCCAGGTCGGAGATCGCGGTCTTCAGCACCGGGTCCCAGTTGACCAGACGCTGGCCACGGTAGATCAGGCCCTGTTCGTGCCAGCGCACGAAGGCCTCGATCACCGCCGCCGACGGCTGCGGATCCATGGTGAAGGTGCTGCGCGACCAGTCGGCCGAGGTGCCGAGGCGGCGCATCTGCCGCTCGATGGTGTCGCCGGAGTGCTGCTTCCACTCCCAGACCTTGGCGATGAAGCCGTCGCGGCCCAGCGAATCGCGGGTCTCGCCCTTGCCTTCCAGGGTCAGGTTGCGCGACACCACCATCTCGGTGGCGATGCCGGCGTGGTCGCTGCCGACCTGCCACAACGTGTCGAAGCCGCGCATGCGGTGGTAGCGCACCAGCGCATCCATCAGCGTCTGCTGGAAGGCGTGGCCCATGTGCAGCGTGCCGGTCACGTTCGGTGGCGGCAGCAGCACGGTGTACGGCGTGCCTTTCCCGGACGGCGCGAAGTAACCGGACGCTTCCCATTGCGCGTACAGGCGCGATTCGAAGGAGGTGGGATCGTAGCTGGAGGCGAGGGTGGTCATGGGCTGGGAATCGGGAATCGGGAATGGGGAATCGATGGAGCGCAGAGCAGGGACCGCCTCAATGCGGCGCTTGGAGAAACGATTCCCGATTCTCCATTCCCGATTCTCCGCTTCATCACATATCGTGCTTGCTGACCGCGTAGCCCTGGGCCTTGTACTGCTTCCAGCGCTCGCGCAGCGGGTCGCGCGCAGACGGGTCGGCCGGCACCACTTCGAGGACGCGGTCGCAGGCGCCCAGGTAGGGCGCATCGCGCAGGTTGATCACCAGCGGCCGCTCCGGTGCGTCGACGCCGGGCGGGACGATCAGCACCTGCGCCTCTTCCTCGTCGGCATCGGCGTCGGCGATCTGGTGCGGGATGTAGGCGTCGGCATCGAACGCCCACAACAGCTCGTCCAGTTCCTCGGCCTGGGCCATGTCGCGCGCCAGCACCAGCGTCCACAGGTTGGCGTCGTTGGCCTTGCGCGCCAGCTCGCACACCAGCCGCAGCGGTTCGTTGAGGAACCGCGGCTTGGCGATCAGGTAGAAGTCGGCGCGCATCAGGACTGGGAGTGGGGAATGGGGAATAGGGAATGGGAACAGCGGGTGGCGGCGCGTGCGCCGCCTCCGGTTGGGTCAGACAGGGCGCTTTTCACGATTCCCGATTCCCGGTTCTCAATTCCCGGCCGCAACGCGGTCGAGCAACCACTGCGACAGCAGCCCCACCGGGCGGCCGGTGGCCATGCCGCGCTTGCCTTCGTCGCTGGCCACGCCGGCGATGTCCAGGTGCGCCCAGCGCTGGCCTTCGGTGAAGCGCGACAGGAAGCAGCCGGCGGTGATCGCGCCGGCCCAGCGGCCGCCGATGTTGTAGACGTCGGCGAAGCTGGAATCCAGCAGGCCCTGGTACTCGTCCCACAGCGGCAGGCGCCAGGCGCGGTCGAACACGTGCTCGCCGGCGGCCAGCAGTTCGGCGGCCAGGTCGTCGTGCTTGCTCATCAGGCCGGCGGTCTGGTGGCCGAGGGCGACCATGCAGGCGCCGGTGAGGGTGGCCACGTCGATCAGCGCCGCTGGTTTGAAGCGTTCGGCGTAGGTCAGCGCATCGCACAGGATCAGGCGGCCCTCGGCGTCGGTGTTGCCGACCTCGATGGTCTTGCCGGACATGCTGGTGATCACGTCCGACGGGCGGTAGGCGTTGCCGTCGATCGCATTCTCCACCGCCGGCACCACCACCACCAGGTTCAGCGGCAGGCGCGCGGTCGCGGCGGCGACGAAGGTGCCGATGACGTTGGCGCCGCCGCACATGTCGTACTTCATCTCCTCGATGCCGCCCTGGGTCTTCAGGTTGACGCCGCCGGTGTCGAAGGTGATGCCCTTGCCGACCAGCACGTAGGGCTGGGCGTCGCCGCCGCCATGCCACTTCAGCACCAGCAGGCGCGGGCGGTTGGCCGAGCCGCGCGCCACCGCCAGCAGCGAGCCCATGCCCAGTTCCTGCATCTGCGTCTCGTCGAGGATCTCGGCCTCGGCGCCGTCCACGCCCCGGGCGAAGGCGGCGGCGGTCTCGGCCAGGTAGGCCGGGGTGCACAGGTTCGGCGGCAGGTTGCCCAGTTCGCGGGCGAATTTCACGCCGGCGGCGATCGCCTCGCCCTGGGCCAGCGCGTTGGTGTCGTCGCCGTGCACGGCCAGGCGGGCGAGGCCGCTGTCGTCGGGCTTCTTCTTGCCGAGGGTGGCGGTGTAGCGGTAGCAGGCGTGGTCGCTGGCGATCACCGCCTGGCGGATCGCCCAGGCCTGGTCGCGGCCCTTGACCTCCAGCTCGCTCAGGGTCAGCAGCGCGCTGGCCGCCGGCCCGCTCTTGAGGGCGCGCGCGGCGTCGCCGACCGCCTTCAGGTACTGCGGCACGCCGAACTTGGCGGCGTCGCCCAGGCCCACCGTCAGCACGCGCGGCGCCTGCACGCCGGGCAGGTCGTGGAGCAGGGCGGTGGCGCCGGTCTTGCCGCTGACGTCGCCGCGCTCGGCCAGCGCGGTCAGGCGTCCGCCGCTGGCCGCGTCCAGGGCCTGGGCGGCCGGGGACAGGCGCTTGTCGGCGAACACGCCGACGACGATGCAGTCGAACGCCGCGGTGGCCGGGGCGTCGTGGTTCAGGGTGAATTCCAGGGCCATTGATCAGATTCCGTTGGCAAATCCGTACAATCGCGGACTCTTTACCCCCAGTCGGATAGGCTGGGGCAGCCGCGAACGAATCCGAGAGTTTAAATCAACCCACCCCCATGCCGAAGCTCGATCGATACCTGCTGCGCGATTTCGTCCAGAGCTTCTCGGCCACCCTGATCGTGCTGCTGGTGGTCAGCGTCGGTGGTGTGCTGGTGGACATCCTGGGCAACATCGCCGATGGCCGCATCCCGGCCAAGTTGTTGTTTTCACAGCTGGGCCTGCAGTTCGTGGTGTACCTGCCGCTGATCCTGCCGCTGGCGCTGATGCTGGGCCTGCTGCTGGCGCTGGCGCGGCTGTACCGCGACTCGGAAATGGCGGTGATCACCGCCATCGGCGTGGGCCCGCGGCGCCTGCTGCGGCCGATCCTGATGCTGGTGATCCCGGTGGTGACCCTGGTCGGCATGTGCTCGCTGTGGCTGGGCCCCTGGGCCGACCGTACCTCCGACCGGCTGATCGACGAGGCCAACCACAGCCTGCTGATGGCCGGGCTGGAGGCGGGGCGCTTCACCCCGCTGTCCGACGGCGGCATCGTCTATATCAGCACCCTGTCCGGGGACGGCACCAAGCTCAGCAAGGTGTTCATGCAGCGGCAGAAGGATGGCCGCCTGGACGTGGTCACCGCGCAGCGCGGCGCCATGTTCTTCGAGGGCAAGGCCGACCGCTACCTGCGCCTGGAGGACGGCTACCGGGTCGAGGGGCCGCTGGCCGGCGACGGGCTGGATTACCGGATGATGCGCTTCGTCAGCAACGACGTGGCGCTGCCCGACCGCAACGCCGCGCGCAAGGACGATGACCCCGAACTGCTGCCCACCGCCAAGCTGATCGGCGATCCGCGCCCGCAGGCCAACGCGCAACTGCATGCGCGCCTGGCGCCGCCGCTGCTGGCGCTGGCCTTCGCGCTGCTGACCCTGCCGCTGTCGCGCAGCTCGCCGCGGCAGCAGCGCTATGGCCGGATCATGCTGGCGTTCCTGGCCTACCTGGTCGGCACCAACCTGATGTTCCTCGGCACCCAGTGGCTGAGCACCGAGAAGCTGCCGCGCGCGCTCGGCCTGTGGTGGTTGACCCTGCCGTTGCTGGCCTTGTCGGTGTGGATGTACCTGCGCGATGGCCGGCTGTCGCGGCCGCGGAGGCAGCCGGCATGAGGCTGCGTCCGAACCTGCACGATGTGTACGTGGGCCGCGCCGTGCTCGGCACGGTGCTGCTGACCTGGGCGGTGCTGCTGGGCCTGGACGTGATCATGGCCCTGTCCAACGAGTTCAAGGTCATCGGCACCGGCAGCTACAGCCTGGGCCATGCCGCCGCGTTCGTGGCCTACACGGTGCCGCGCCGCGCCTACACCCTGTTCCCCACCGGCGCGGTGATCGGCGTGCTGATGGGCCTGGGCCAGCTTGCGGCCACCTCCGAACTGACCGCGCTGCGCGCGCTGGGTCTGTCGCGGCGTCGGCTGAGCCTGGCCGCGGCCTCGACCATGGCCGTGCTGACCGTGGTCATGGTGGTCAACGGCGAGACCCTGGCGCCATGGGCGCAGAACCAGGCCGATGCGATCAAGGCCAACGCCAAGTACAACGGCGACATGAGCATGGCGCGCTATTCCGGGCTGTGGGCGCGCGAGGGCAACACCTTCCTCAATGCCCAGGCCGGCGAAGAGCACCTGGAGGACGGCGGCGGCACCTGGCTGGAGCTGCGCGACGTGCGCCTGTACACGCTGGACGAGAGCGGCCGGCTGGCGTCGCTGACCCATGCCGCCATCGCCGAACACCGGCACAACGGCTGGACGCTCAAGCAGGCCTACCGCGACACCTTCGCCGAACGCTCGGTGCAGCGCGAGAAGTTCGAAAGCCTGCCGTGGCAATCGCAGCTGGACGCGGCGGCGCTGGCCTCGGGCCTGGCCAAGCCGCGCAACCTGTCGGCGCGCGACCTGCACACCAGCATCGAGTACCGCCGCCGCAATGGCCTGGACGCGCGCGACTACGAGGACCAGTACTGGAGCCGCTGGTTCTATCCGCTGAACGTGCTGGCGCTGTGCTTCGCCGCGATCCCGTTCGCATTCGGCGCGCTGCGCAGCGGCGGCATGGGCAAGCGCCTGTTCCTCGGCATCCTGTTCGCCCTGGTGTTCTGGCTGCTGCAGCTGTTCTTCGGCCGCATGGCCGGCGCCCTGAAGTTCGACTACCGCATCGCCTACGCCTTGCCGCCGCTGGTGATGCTCACCGTGTCCTGGTTGCTGTTCCGCAAACGCAGCAGTTAGCGATGCGGCGTCCGAGCACGACCGGGCTGGTGTTCTGCCTGTTGTATGCGGCGGTGATCGTTGGCTGCCGCTGGATGGCGAGCAATCTGCAGGTCGATGGCCATCTCCAGGCAGGTTTGCGGCAACTGCCGTTCGTTCCAATCACCCTTCCGCTGGCGATGCTCGACCTGTTGCCGTGGTTGGAGCGGTTGCCGAGGGTCGTCGCATACGCGCTGGTGCTGCTGCCCATGTTCTGGGCGAGCTACTGGCTGGGTCGGTCCTTGGAGCGGTGGATCGGTGGTGTGGTCGCCTCGCGCAGGGCCGCATCGGCGCGCAGGCATGCCGATGGGGGGTGATGCTGTTCGGCGTTCTCGCCAGTGCTTGCCGATCGGCGTCGATGTCGTGCTGGATTCGCCATGCGCGCTTCCGTTCGACGATGCGTCCAACGACATGAGATAGGTGCCGCTGGCCCTGTCGTGCCGCGCCGCAGTGGTCCCGATGTGGCAGGAGTGGTTGGCGCGCCGCCGCGCGCCCGTGCGCTGCGGTCAGGGCTTGGCTTTGGGCAATCGTGTCAGATAGGTGCCGCTGGCCCTGTCGTGCCACGTCAACCGCTCCCGATCAAAAAGCGCCCACCAGAACCCCAGCCCGCCCAGCAGCAACGATACCGTGCCGACCAGATAGCGCCGCCACAGCGCGCCCCAGCCTGGCGCGTTGCCGTCGGCGCCGTGCAGGCGCAGCCGCCATGGACGCATGCCCAGGGTTTGGCCGCCACGCCGCCAGCTCAGCGTCGCGTACAGGCCGGCGACCACCCAGCAGCACAGCCACAGCAGCCACTGCAGGGCGCTGAAAGGAGCGATGTTCTCGCGCGGCGCATGGCCTTCCAGCGTGTAGCCGAGGGTGAACAGCGCCGAGACCACGAACCACAGCGCCAGCACCGGCCAGGCGTCGTAGAACAGTGCCAGCAGTCGCCACAGCAGCAGCGCGCGTGGACGGGGGGCGGAAGCGGGAGGCGGTGCGCTCATCGGCACAGCTTAGAGCCAGTCGCACGCTTTGCGGTGGACTGCGTTGCGCGCGGCGCGGGCATGGGCAGCCCTGCGCTCGTCCCGCCCACATCGACCTTGCGCCCCCCGGCAAAGCCGCTAGGCTTTCCCGATTCCCGATTCCCGATTCCCGATTCCCGAATCTCCAATCCCCAAAATGCCCTCCCTGCATTCCCCCGCCGAACGCCGCCAGCAGACACAACGGCTCGCGCCGCTGCGTGAGGCCGATGCGGTGGCGATCCAGCAGTTCCTGGATGCGGCCTGGGCCGAGCAGGGGTTGGCGCGGCAGAGCCTGGACAGCTACCGCCGCGACCTGGAGGGCTTCGCGCGTTGGCGCGACGGTGCCGGCGGCGGGCTGGCCGGTGCCGATCGACAGGCGCTGTTCGATTACCTGGCATGGCGCACCGAGCTGGGCTATTCGCCGCGCAGCAACGCCCGCTGGCTGTCGTCGCTGCGCGCGTTCTTCGCGCTGCGCGTGCGCCGCGGCGAGCGCAGCGACGATCCGACCGCGCTGCTGGAGCCGCCGCGGCTGCCGCGTTCGCTGCCCAAGGCACTGGCCGAAAGCCAGATCGATGCGCTGCTGGCGGCGCCGGACGCGACCGCGCCGGCAGGCTTGCGCGACCGCGCCATGCTCGAGTTGATGTACGCCGCCGGCTTGCGCGTCAGCGAGCTGGTCAACCTGCCGGCCAACGCGGTCAATCTGCGCCAGGGCGTGCTGCGGGTCACTGGCAAGGGCAGCAAGGAGCGGCTGGTGCCGTTGGGCGAGGAGTCGCAGCACTGGCTGCAGCGCTATCTGGACAGCGCCCGCCCGGCGCTGGCGGCGGGGCAGGCGGTGCCGGCCAGCGATGGCGTGGTGCCGCTGTTCATCGACGCCGCGCGCCGCGCGCTGACCCGCCAGCAGTTCTGGGTGTTGGTGAAGCGCTATGCGGCGGTGGCCGGGATCGATCCGGTGCGGATCAGCCCGCATGGCCTGCGTCACAGCTTCGCCACGCATCTGCTCAACCGCGGCGCCGACCTGCGCGCGCTGCAGATGCTGCTCGGCCACAGTTCCCTGTCCACCACCCAGATCTACACGCTGGTGGCGCGCGAGCACCTGCAGAGCCTGCACCGCAAGCATCATCCGCGTGGC
>NZ_AQOJ01000467.1:0-8549 GCF_000364685.1 Xanthomonas sp. SHU 166 | reverse complement strand
GCGCAGGCACCGGCGGTGCGTCGCCACGAGGATCTGCTGTTCTGGACGCTGCCGGGCGGACAGCGCGAACCGGCCACGGCTGCGCATCTGCTGATCGCAGCGCCGTATGCCCAGGTGCAGGCCGCGGTACGTGGCGCCGTGCAAGCGCAGGGGGGCTTCCAGGAACGCAACGAGACCTTGCCGCTGTCGTATCTGCCCGACGATTGGGGCCGGGTCCTGCTGTCACGCCGCCAGGACCTGCGCGCGGCGCTGGCCGAGCGCTTCGCGCAGCCGATGCTGCAGGCGGCGGTGGAGCAGGGCGCGCTGACTGAGGAGGAGGCGCGCACGCGCCTGCAACAGGCGCGCGAGCGCAGCGATTGGGCGCCACAGGATCGCGCCGAACTGGCTGTGTTCCGCGAGACGCGCTATGCGGAATACTGCGCCACGCGCAGCGAACGCCAGGGACTGAGCGGGCGTCTGGAACTGAGGGTATGCGTCTTCGACATGAGCGCGGCCATGGGGCATGCGACCACCGCGCTGAGCATCGAGCGCACCGACAACTACGCCAATCCGGATTACAGCGTGATCAGGCAGATCACCCAGTTCAATCCGCTGGGCGGTGCGTCGCAGCCGTCGCGGTTGAGCCAGCGCGTGGTGCCGGCGGTGCTGTTCCAGGCCGTGCGCCAGGCGCTCGCCGCGAGCGTGCCGCAGCAGCCGGTGCGTGTGGCCGCGTCGCCGTTGGCATGGACGCTGCCGCCGCAGCGCGCCCGTGCGGCGCCGGCCATCGCGTTTGTCCCGCCGCGCAACGACGTGCCGCTGTTGCCGTTCGACGCGCTGCCCTGGGACGCGCTCGGCGGCGAACTGGCCACGGCGGACAGCGGCGCCCGCTACCCGCGCGATCTGCTGGCGCTGCCCGACGGCGATCTGTTGCTCAGCATGCAGGTGCTGGGCGGGACGGGCGCCAGCACCCGGCTGTGGCGGCTGCATCACGACGGCACGCGCTGGCAGACGGAAACGGTCTGGCAGGGCGAGGGCGGTGCGCAACGGCTGATGTCCGATGCGCAGGGCAGCCGCGTGTGGTTCCTGGCCGGCGCCGCTGGCGAGTCCGCCGTCCTGTATGTCTATGACGTCGCCTCACGGCGCCTGCATCGCTACCGGGTCGATGGCGAGGGCAGCGATGGCTACGCGCGCTGGGAACTGGACGCCGCGCAGCGCCCCGTGTATTTCGATCACAGCTACGCTGGCGGTGGCGGTGCGTTCGGCAGCAGTCGGTTCATCCTGAATGCGCCGACCGCCGCGGTACCGGCGGCGGATGGACCCTGGGCGTTCGCGCCGGTGTTCGGCGCGCCGCGACAGGCGTTGATGGATGCGGCGAAGAAGGGCAATGCGCAGCTGTGGCCGGTGCGCCTGCGCGACCCGCATGCGCTGTGGGTGGAGGATGCCCAGGGCATCGCCGCCCTCGATCCGACCAGCGGGCGTGTCCTGCGCGCGTTCGCGTTGCCGCAGCGTTTCGGTCGCCCCGATCCGGTCGACGCCTCCGGCGTGGCACAGTGGGTGCCCACCCCGTTGGGGTCGCTGCAGGGTCGCTGGATCGCCAGCGGCTTCGTGCTGATGCTGGCCGACCACGGCACCGGGACGCCGCAGTTCGCGCCGTCCGGCGCGTCGAAGGCGCAGCCCGAAGCGCGCTTCGTCGGTATGCACGTGCTGGATATGGACGACGGCCGCGTGCGCCTGTCGGCCTTGCTGGGGTGCGCCGACGCGCTGAAGGCGGCGGCCCGTTCGGCGCACGGCCGGCTGCTGGCGCTGGGCAGCGATGCCCCCGCCGCGGCCGGACCGCAGCTGGCGCTGTGGCAGATCGCCGCCGCGCAGACACCGCTGCGCTTGGCCTCGCCGGCGCGCGGTTCGCTGAACACACTGGCGTTTTCGTGGGACGGCGCCACGCTCTGGGCCTTGACCGATGGCGGTCTGCTGCGCTGGTCGCTGCCACTGGCGCTGCGCGATCCGGCGGGTGCGGGCAGCTATCCGGAGCACGCGAAATACTGATCCGCGCCCTTGCTGCGACGGCGTGCCCCCCGCTCAGCCTGTCTACATCGAGCGGACAAGGGGGTATGCGACAATCCAGCCGATCCGCAGCCCTCATGGATAGCCAATGCTCCGTTTTGCTCTTTTTGCGCTGCTGTGCGCCACTTCTCTTTCCGCCTGCGCGCAGCCGGCTTCGCCCACCGGCGGCGCTGCCGCTGCCAAGCCGGCTGCCGGCGCACCTGCCGGCGCACCGGGCGAGCAGCGCGTACGCTCGGCGCTGCTGCAGCTCGATCCCAACTTCAAGCCCGACTACATCGGCGCCGCGCCGTTCCCCGGCTTCCGCGAAGTGGTGGTCGGCGGGCAGGTGCTGTACGTCTCCGACGACGGCCGCTACCTGTTCCAGGCGCAGCCGTTCGACATCCAGGAAAAGCAGTTCGCCTCCAGCGAAGGCCTGCTGAGCTACCGCCGCAAGCTGCTGGAGTCGGCGCCGCGTGCCGACCGCATCGTGTTCGCCCCGGCCAATCCCAAGTACACCATCAGCGTGTTCACCGACATCGAATGCGGCTACTGCCGCAAGCTGCACAGCGAGATCGGCGAGCTCAACAAGCAGGGCATCGCCGTGGAGTACCTGGCGTACCCGCGCATGGGCCTGGGCAGCCAGGACTACAAGGACATGGTCGCGGTGTGGTGCGCGGCCGACAAGAAGCAGGCGCTGACCGATGCCAAGGCCAACGGCAAGGTGCCGAGCGCGACCAACTGCAAGAACCCGGTGACCATGCAGTACAACCTGGGCCAGCGCCTGGGCGTCAACGGCACCCCGGCGATCTTCGCCCCGGACGGCACCCAGATCGGCGGCTACCTGCCCCCGGCCAAGATGCGCGAGGCGCTGGACAAGCGCGCGGCGGAAGCGACGAAGGCGGGCGGAAGCCGCTGAGCGGCCGGGAATGGGGAAACGGGAATCGGGAATGGGTGCGACGTCGCTCGTTCCCGCGGCCACGGCCGCTGAACGCCCGTCTCTCCCCCTTGGTCGGCGGTGCGGCCTCTGCGCCACCGCTGTTGCCGCGCCGCGTTTTGCCGCTGGAGCGCCGCGTCCGCTGTCGCCCAACCACCTCTAGCACGTCCGCTGGCGCCGACCCCGCTCGGCGGCCGGCTGTGCCGATTCCCCATTCCCGAATCGCCATTCCCAGCTCTCCGCTACAATAGCCAGCCCGTTTCCTCACACGGTTCCCCGGACATGATCGTCCTCGAGGGCGCTTCAGCCCTTTCGCCGTTCCGTCGCGCTCGGCTCGAAACCCGCCTGCAGTCCCTCGTTCCCGGCGTGCGCATCGTCGGCGCCTGGCACGTGTACTTCCTCGACGGCGACGACGCCGGGCAACTGGACCTGGTCGCGGCCCGCCGCATCCTGCAGGCGCAGGACGCGCCGGCGCCAGCGGAGGCGGGCACCTGCTCGCGCTACGTGGTGCCTCGGCTGGGCACGCGCTCGCCGTGGTCGAGCAAGGCCACCGAACTGGTCCGCGGTGCCGGGCTGGCGATCCGCCGGGTCGAGCGCGGTACCCGCCTGGACCTGACCGGCTGGCCGCAGGCGCCGGCCGACCAGGCCGCGCTGGCCAAGCTGCTGCACGATCCGATGACGCAGTCGCTGCTGGACGATGCCGCGCAGGCGCAGGCGCTGTTCCAGGCGCCGGCGCGCGGCGAGGTCGAGCGCATCCCGCTGGACCAGCTGGAAGCGGCCAACGCGCGCCTGGGCCTGGCCCTGGCCCAGGACGAGATCGATTACCTGCGGCAGCGCTTCGGCGAACTCGGCCGCGATCCGGCCGACGTGGAACTGATGATGTTCGCGCAGGCCAATTCCGAGCACTGCCGGCACAAGATCTTCAACGCCAGCTGGACCATCGACGGCAAGGAGCAGGACCGCTCGCTGTTCCGGATGATCAAGAACACCCACCAGCAGACCCCGCAGCACACGCTCAGCGCGTACAGCGACAACGCGGCGGTGGTGGAAGGCCATCCGGCCGCGCGCTACCGCCCGGATCCGGCCAGCGGCGAGTACCGCAGCGAGGCGGTGACGCCGTCGGCGTTCTGCATCAAGGTCGAGACCCACAACCACCCGACCGCGATCGCGCCGTTCCCGGGCGCCTCCACCGGCGCCGGCGGCGAGATCCGCGACGAGGGCGCCACTGGCCGCGGCGGCAAGCCCAAGGCCGGCCTGACCGGCTTCAGCGTCTCGCACCTGCGCATTCCCAGCCTGCCGCAGCCGTGGGAAGGCGCGCGGCCGCTCAACCCGCGCATGGCCCCGGCGCTGGAAATCATGCTGGACGGCCCGCTCGGCGGCGCCGCGTTCAACAACGAATTCGGCCGGCCCAACCTGCTCGGCTATTTCCGCAGCTTCGAGCTGCCGGAGACCCAGGACCTGACCCGCGCCTACGACAAGCCGATCATGCTGGCCGGCGGCCTGGGCGCGATCGATCGCGTGCAGGTGGAGAAGATCCCGCTGCAGCCCGGCGACGCGGTGATCGTGCTCGGCGGCCCGGCGATGCTGATCGGCCTGGGCGGCGGCGCGGCCAGTTCGGTGGCCTCCGGCGACAGCGCCGAGGACCTGGATTTCGCCAGCGTGCAGCGCGACAACCCGGAGATGGAGCGGCGCGTGCAGGAGGTCATCGACCGCTGCGTGGCGCTGGGCGCGGACAACCCGATCCGCTGGTTCCACGACGTCGGCGCCGGCGGCCTGTCCAACGCCATTCCCGAACTGCTGCACGATTCCAACGTAGGCGGCCTCATCGACCTGGACCGCGTGCCCAGCGACGACCCCTCGCTGTCGCCGATGCAGCTGTGGTGCAACGAATCGCAGGAGCGCTACGTGCTCGGCGTGCCGCAGGCGCGCCTGGCCGAATTCGCCGCGATCTGCGAACGCGAGCGCTGCCCGTTTGCCGCGGTGGGCGTGGCGACCGCCGAGGAACGGCTCGTCGTGGGTTACGGGGTCCTCGGCGGTGGGAATGGAGAATCGGGAATCGGGAATGGTGAAAAGCAGGCAGACTCCGCTGTTGCCCATTCCCCATTCCCCACTCCCCATTCCCAGCATCCGATCGATCTGCCCATGGACGTCCTCTTCGGCAAGCCGCCGAAGATGCACCGCGACACCCGGCAGCCGCCGGCGCCGCGCTGGCCGGAGCTGGACACCGAGGCGCTGGACCTGCGCGAGGCCGGGCTGCGCGTGTTGGCCCATCCGACCGTGGCGGCGAAGAGCTTCCTGGTCACCATCGGCGATCGCAGCGTCGGCGGCCTGACCGCGCGCGAGCAGATGATCGGCCCCTGGCAGTTGCCGCTGGCCGATTGCGCGATCACCCTGGCCGGCTTCGACACCCACGCCGGCGAAGCGATGGCGATCGGCGAGCGCACCCCGCTGGCCCTGCTCGACGCCGCCGCGGCGGCGCGGATGGCGGTGGGCGAGGCGATCACCAACCTGTGCGCGGCGCCGGTGCAGGCGCTGGACCAGGTCAAGCTGTCGGCCAACTGGATGGCCGCGGCCAACCACGACGGCGAGGACGCGCGCCTGTACGCCGCGGTCAAGGCGGTGGGCATGGAACTGTGCCCGCAGCTGGACCTGAGCATCCCGGTGGGCAAGGACTCGCTGTCGATGCAGGCGCAATGGGCGGTGACCGCCGTGAATCGGGAATCGGGAATCGGGAATGGCGAAAAGCGCGATGCGTCCGCCACCGATGCCGCTGCTTCTCCGATTCCCGATTCCCCATTCTCCAGTCCCGGCGAGACGCACAAATCCGTCTCGCCCGTCTCCCTCATCGTCTCCGCGTTCGCGCCAGTCGCCGATGCGCGGGCGCAGTTGACGCCGTTGCTGGCGCGCGAGGCCGAGAGCGAGCTGTGGTTGATCGGGCTGGGCGGCGGCAAACAGCGCCTGGGCGGTTCGGTGCTGGCGCAGGTGCATGGCGACGGTGCGCTGCCGGCGTTCGGCGGGGCGGTGCCGGACCTGGACGATCCGCAGCGGCTGCGTGCGTTCTTCGAGCTGATCCGCGATGCGCGCGAGGCCGGTCTGCTGTTGGCGTATCACGACCGCAGCGACGGCGGCGCGTTCGCCGCGCTGTGCGAAATGGCGTTCGCCTCGCGGCAGGGCCTGGACATCACCCTCGATGCCTGGGGCGACGATCCGTTCCGCAGCCTGTTCAACGAGGAACTGGGCGCGGTGGTGCAGGTCGCGCGCGAAGACCGCGCGGCGTTCGCCGACCTGGTCGAGCGCCATGCGCTGACCGAGTGCGCGCAGCGCATCGCCCGCCCCAGTACCGCCGCGGCGGTACGCGTGGGCCTGGGCGGCAAGACCCTGGCCGAATGGCGTTGGGACGAGTTGTTCGATGCCTGGTGGTCGGTGACCCACGCCATGCAGACGCTGCGCGACAACCCCGACAGTGCCGCCGAGGAGCGCGCGCTGGCGCGCGATTTCGCCGCGCCCGGGCTGAAGCCGAAACTGGCCTTCGACCCGGCCGAGGACGTCGCCGCGCCGTTCGTCGCCAGCGGCCAGCGGCCGAAGGTGGCGATCCTGCGCGAGCAGGGCGTCAACGGCCAGATCGAGATGGCCAATGCGTTCGAGCGCGCCGGCTTCCGTGCTTTCGACGTGCACATGAGCGACCTGATCGCCGGCCGCGTGAACCTGGCCGACTTCGTCGGCCTGGCCGCCTGCGGCGGCTTCAGCTACGGCGACGTGCTCGGCGCCGGCCGCGGCTGGGCCACCTCGATCCTCGAGCGGCCGGCGCTGCGCGATGCCTTCGCCGCGTTCTTCGCGCGTCCGGATACCTTCGCCCTGGGCGTGTGCAACGGCTGCCAGATGCTCAGCCAGCTCAAGGACATCATCCCCGGTGCCGAGCATTGGCCGCGCTTCCTGCGCAACCGCAGCGAGCAGTTCGAGGCGCGCACCAGCCTGCTGGAGGTGGTGGAGTCGCCATCGATCTTCCTGCGTGGCATGGCCGGCTCGCGGATCCCGGTGGCGGTGGCGCATGGCGAAGGCCGTGCCGAATTCGATACTGCCGTGGACCAGGCCGCCGCGCGCGTGGCACTGCGCTTCGTCGACGGCCATGGCGCCGTCGCCACGCAGTACCCGCTGAACCCGAACGGCTCGCCCGACGGCATCACCGGCCTGACCAGCGACGACGGCCGGGTGACCATCCTGATGCCGCACCCGGAACGTACCCTGCGCTCGCTCAACCTCAGCTGGCATCCGGCCGAGTGGCCGGACGAGGCGCCGTGGCTGCGCATGTTCCGCAACGCGCGGGTGTGGGTGGGCTGAAGCCCGCCCTGGCGCGCTCGCCGCGATGGCGACGCGCCTGCCTGGTGCGCTGCCGACGGCGACGTGTTCGGCGACCTGATCGCGTGCTGGCGCTGGCCCTTGCCAGGGCGCCGTCGGCAGTGCCTGTAGCCGCGATGTTCGGGGCGGCGCTGCCTGCTGCGTTGCTCGGGTCTGTGCCGCGCTGCCATCGCTGTGGGATGCAGAATGCACTGCCGGGATTGGTGGCGTGGCGCATGCGCCGAATCGCGCGTCGCAGTGTCCCATGTGGGAGGGACTGCAGCCCCGACGCAGGACCGCATCCAGGCCGGCCGAACTGGCGGTTTGACGGCCGATGCCGTCGATTTTCCTGTGTGTCGAGTGGGTTTCCTCGGCGCTCCCGCCTGCGCATGCGCTGACCGTGCGTGGTCGCGGCTGAAGCCGCTTCTACGAGACATCGCGGTGCGGTGCGCCTTGCGCGGTGCCGTCATCGCTGCAGCGTGCGTGTGCCTGCGCCATACGCCACCGCTTGCAAGCGAATGGTGCGTCCTCCCGCGCGTGGTGCTCTTCGCCGTGTAGCGACAGTCCGGCAGCACCCGCCCGTCGTCCGGCACAAGGTCGCTCCGCCGCGCGACCGCTCGCCCCATTTCGCGCAGTCGGCGCTATGCGCAGCCGTCTGGAGCCGTCATCCGGCATGCCTGGGCGCGCTTTTGCGCCTCTACCATCCGGTCGCGTCAAGTCCTTGACAGGAAACGAAATCGCCCGAAGCGCGGTGTGTCAAGGTTGGCAAGGTATGTGCCGAAAAATTGGCGCGAGCTGGTTGTTTTCATTGATATTTATCGAAAATTTAACGAAATCAGTCTGAATTCGCGGTCTGTGTCACGGCGCATGTCGCATTAAGTCAAAAACTTGACGTACTCGAGAGGCCGAGTTAACACTCGGGTCAGTTCCGCATTCCACCTCGGTTCATCTACAGCTCCGAGCAGCGACAGGCGTGAGCCTCTCGCGTCCCGCTAAGGGACGTGCGGCACCAAAAAACCGACAGGGGGTCGGCCGGCCGGAACGCCGGGCGAGGGTGGCTTTTTTGACCAAAAACCAGCCGAATTGAGGAGCAGTCGTCGATGAATCGGATTTATCGCAAGGTCTGGAACAACGCACTGGGGATGTGGGTCGTGGCATCGGAACTGGCCAGCGGCGATGCGCGCGGGGCCGTCGTCCGCGACCGCCGCGCCGCACGCGCACACGGCCTGGCCCTGGCCGGCGCGATCGCGCTGGCGCTGGG
>NZ_AQOJ01000466.1:0-2008 GCF_000364685.1 Xanthomonas sp. SHU 166 | reverse complement strand
CAGGCTGCCGCCCACCGCCTCCAGCCGCTCGCGCATGCTGCTCAGCCCGGTGCCCGGCTGCAGCGCGCCGCCGCGGCCGTCGTCGCGCAGTTCCAGCAGGGCCTGGCCGCGCTCGCACCACAGCCGCAACTGCGCGTGGCTGGCACGCGCGTGGCGCTGGATGTTGGTGGCGGCCTCGCGCAGCACCAGCGCGAACACCGTCTCCAGTTGCGGGCACGGCGGCAAGGCCTCGACCTGGTAGCGGAAGGTCACTCCCGACGACTCCAGCAGCAGCTTGGCCGAGGCGATCTCCGCCGCCAGCTGCGCCGCGCGGATGCCGCTGACCGCGCGCCGCACCTGGCCCAGTGCCTCGCGCGCGACCTGGCCCACCTCTTCCATCTCGCGCTGCGCCGCGGCGGCGTCGTGGGCGAGCAGGCGCGTGGCCAGGTCCGACTTCAGCGCCACCAGCGACAGGGTGTGGCCGAGCAGATCGTGCAGGTCGCGGCCGATGCGCTCGCGCTCGGCCACCGCCGCCAGGCGCCGCACTTCCTCGTGGCTCAGGCGCAGCTGCGCCTCGCCGCGCGCACGGCGCTCGAAGCTGATGTTCATCAGCCCCACCGACAGGCCGACCACCACCGCGCTGACCATGTACAGCGGCGACCAGCCGCGCATCGTCCAGGCCAATGCGAACGAGGCCAGCACCAGCAGCATCGCCGCCACCGCCCGCTTCGGCTCGAAGCAGAACGCCAGGAAGGCGCAGGCATAGATGATGTAGCACTGCGCGCCGGGGTTGTACGGCAGCACCACGAACGCCAGCGCCGCCATGCCGGCCACGCACCAGGGCAGGTAGCGCCGGTGGCGGTAGTAGGCCACGTAGTACAGGGCCAGGAACATCAGATAGCTGGCCAGCGTCGGCGGGAACCAGTTGCGGAAGTAGTACGGCTCGTACAGCGGAGTGACGAACAGCCAGATCGACCACACCAGCGACAGCCACACGAACCAGTGGGTGCTGGGCTTGGCCGAGCTCCAGCCGATGCGGCGGGCGATCAGCGAGTCGGGCGAGGCGTGCAGCAAGGCGATCACGTCGGGCTCCCAGGGCGGCACGGCCGCCGCAGCGCATAGCTTAGCGAAGGCGCCGGCGCGCGAAACCGCGCGGCGACGCCGGGATCGGCACGGCGCACCATCAGCCGCGACGCAGGCGCCGCTGCGCCAGTGCGTAGAACACCACCGTCACCGCCAGCAGCGCGATGACATGGCCGGCACTGCCGTGGCCGTCGCCCTGCCCGACCACGCGCAGCGCCAGCTGGCCCAGGTGATAGGACGGCCACAGCGGCGCCAGCGTGGTCAGCCACGCCGGCAGCAGCTGCAGCGGGATCCACAATCCCGACAGGAACGCCATCGGCAGGTAGATCAGGTTGACCAGCGCCGGCGCACCGCTGCCGCCGGCATAGGCGCCCAGCGCCAGCCCGATCGCGCAGAACGGCAGCGTGCCCAGCACGTCCACCAGCAGCAGCCCGATCCGCTGCGCCGGCGTCAGCATCACCCCGCCGAGCAGCGCGGCCAGCGCCTGCAGCAAGACGCCGATCGCCAGCGCGAAAGCCATCGCCAGCGCGGTGCGCGCCAGCAGCAGGGCCAGCGGCGGCACCGGCATCGCCCGCTTCAGCGCGAGCAGGCCGCGCTCGCGGTCCAGGGCCAGGCCGACGCCGAACCCGAACAGGGCCGGCGCCATCACCCCGAATACGCTGTAGCTGGCCATCAGGTACACCGCCGCGTCGTGGCGCCCATGGTTGAGCAGCACGCCGAACAGCAGGTAGAACAGCGGCGGGAACAGCAGCGTGGGCAAGGCGAACGACGGCGTGCGCAGCCAGCGCAGCACCTCGTAGCGGATCTCGCGCAGCAGCAGCGCGCCCTGGTCGCGCAACGACCAGGCGGCCGCCGGGGAAGCAACGGAAAGATCGATCGGGTTCATGCGGCCTCCGCACGGGTGATGGCGAGAAAGGCGTCGGCGAGGCCGGCGCGGCGCACTTCC
>NZ_AQOJ01000465.1:0-2514 GCF_000364685.1 Xanthomonas sp. SHU 166 | reverse complement strand
TCGCTGGCGAGCAGCCGCGCCACCACCGGCTCGGCCGGCTCGGCGACCACCTCCAGCACCCCGTCGCGGCTCTCGGCGTGGCGCACCTGCGGCCACTGCGCCACCTGCGCCGCCGGCAGCGCGCTGCGGCAGCGGATGGTGCATTGTTCGAAGCGCGCACGCAGCTCGGCGACGCTGCCCTCGGCGATCAGCGTGCCGCGCTGCAGCACCGCCACCCGGTCGGCCAGCGCCTCGGCCTCTTCCAGATAGTGCGTGGTCAGCAGCACCGCGCAGCCGTCGGCGACCAGTTCGCGGATCGCCCGCCACAGGCCCTGTCGTGCCTCGATGTCCAGGCCGGTGCTGGGCTCGTCCAGGAACAGCACCCGCGGCCGCCCGCAGATCGCCATCGCGAATTGCACGCGGCGCTGCTGGCCGCCGGACAGTTGGCCGTAGCGGCGTGCCATCACGCCATCCAGCCCGGCCAGCGCCACGCAGTCGGCGACGCTGCGCGGCTGCGGGTAGTAGCCGCGCGCCTGCAGCAGCAGTTCGCCCACGCGCAGGGTGTCCGGCAGCCCAGCGGTCTGCAGCATCGCCCCGGCCTGGCGGCGTGCGGCCAGCGCCCGCGGATCCTGCCCGCACAGGCGCACGCTGCCGGCGTCGGGCGTCTGCAGCCCGAGCAGCAGGCTCACCGCGGTGCTCTTGCCGGCGCCGTTGGCGCCCAGCAGCGCCAGCAACTGGCCGGGCCGCAGTTGCAGGTCGACGCCGTCGAGCGCGACCAGCGTCCCGTAGCGCTTGTGGACGCCGCTGAACTGCGCCAGCGGCAACGCATCGTGATCGGGCATGGGACACTCCGGTGGTGGCAGGGAGTGCCTAGGCTGCGCCGCGGCGGAGTCGCCGCCCAGTGCGGCGCGTCAGCTGCAGTGGATGACATCTGTCACTGGCAGCCCCCGCACGATTGCCGCATGCTGCGATCCACGCCGAGGGGCGGCGTTCTCCCGCTACAGCGCATCGCAGAAAGTGACTTCCGGCCATGCCCACGGCGGCCGGTGGCTCGCACACTGCAGCGCGCCGACCGTTTCGTTCAAGGACACGATGAGTACTTCCTCCGACCTGCTCAAGGAACTCCGTATCGACCGCAAGGCGCCGCCGAGCGAGCCGCCGTCGCGGCGCGGGCTGTGGATCGCCGGGGTGCTGCTGGTGGTGCTGCTCGCCCTGGGCGCCGGCGGCTGGTGGCTGTTCGGCCGCAGCAAGCCGCTGGAGGTGCGCACCGCCGCGGTGGTGGCGATCGCCCCCGGCAGCAGCAGCGCCTCGGTGCTGGACGCCAGCGGCTATGTGGTGGCGCGGCGCATGGCCACGGTCTCGGCCAAGATCACCGGCAAGGTCCGCGATGTGCGCATCGAGGAAGGCATGCGCGTGGAGGAAGGCCAGGTGATGGCGACGCTGGATCCGATCGACGCCAATGCGCAGCGGGTGCTGTCGGCCTCGCAACTGGACGCGGCGCGCAGCCTGGTCGCCAACATGCAGGCGCAGGTGCGCCAGGCCGATGCCGACGCGCAGCGGCTGCAGCCCCTGGCCAGCCAGCAACTGGTCTCGCGCTCGCAGTACGAGCAGGCGGTGGCGCAGCGCGATGCCCTGCGTGCGCAGTTGCAGAACGCGCAGCGCAACGTGGCGGTGGCCGGCAACCAGTTGTCGATCTCCGATCTCAACGTGGACAACACCATCGTGCGTGCGCCGTTCTCCGGCGTGGTCACCGCCAAGGCGGCGCAGCCGGGCGAGATCGTCTCGCCGCTATCGGCCGGCGGCGGCTTCACCCGCACCGGCATCGGCACCATCGTCGACATGGATTCGCTGGAGATCGAGGTCGAGGTGGGCGAGTCCTACATCGGCCGGGTCAAGCCGGGCATGCCGGTGGAGGCCACGCTCAACGCGTATCCGGACTGGAAGATCCCGGCCGAGGTGATCGCGATCATCCCCTCCGCCGACCGCGGCAAGGCGACGGTGAAGGTGCGCGTGGCACTGAAGCAGAAGGACGCGCGGATCGTGCCGGAGATGGGCGTGCGGGTCAGTTTCCTGGAGGCGCCGCAGCCGCAGGCGCAGCACACGCCGCAGGGCGTGCGGGTGCCGGGCGCGGCGATCGTCAAGCGCGCCGGCCAGGATGTGGCGTTCGCGGTCAAGGAGGACAACACGGTCGAGCAGCGCGCGCTGAAGACCGGCATCGCCCTGGGCGACGACCGCCAGGTACTGTCCGGCCTGTCCGCCGGCGACACGGTGGTGCTGGATCCGCCAGAGGCCTTGCATGCTGGCATGCAGGTGAAGACGGCGGAGGCCGCTGCGCAGTAGCGCAACAAACAAGCACGCGCTGCGCACTGCACCAGCGCCTCGACGTCGCAGCTGTCCGATGTAGGTCAGTTTCAGCTGCGCCTGCCGCAGCCGAATCGATCAAGCTCCAGTTGTTGCTGTTGCTGTTGCTTTACCGCTGTTGCGGTTGCTTTTGCTCTACAGGGTTCCCTTCCGCAGCGGCGGATGGACCGGGGA
>NZ_AQOJ01000464.1:0-1416 GCF_000364685.1 Xanthomonas sp. SHU 166 | reverse complement strand
CGGCGCGGCCGGCTGCGCCGCGGCGCGCTCGGCCTCGTGCAGCGCGCGCCCGACCTGGCTGGGGCCGACGTCGCCCAGCGCCACCTGGATGTACAGCTCCTCCACGCCGTCGGCATGGAACTTCTTCGCCGCCGGCAACAGGTCGGCGTGCTGCAGCCCCAGGCGCTTGAGCTCGCGCTCCAGCAACTCCTTGCCGGCCTGCACGTTGCGCGCGCGGTCCAGCTTGTGGAACCAGGCGCGCACCTTGTCGCGCGAACGCCCGCTGGCCAGGTAGCCGTTGGCCGGCAGCAGCCAGTCGCGGCGCGGCTCGGCCTCCTTGCCGGTGAGGATCTCCACGCGGTCGCCGCTGCGCAGCTTGTGGGTCAGCGGCACGATGCGGTTGTTGACCTTGGCGCCGCGACAGCGGTGCCCGACCATGGTGTGCACGTGGTAGGCGAAATCCAGCGGCGTGGCGCCCTGCGGCAGGTCGATCACCTCGCCCATCGGGGTCAAGGCATAGACCCGGTCCTCGACCAGCTCGGCGTCCAGCGCCCCGGCCAGGCCGCCCTGCTCGCCGTCCTGCGACTGCTCCAGCAGCTGGCGCATCCAGGTGATCTTGCGGTCGAAGGCCTTCTCCGCACCCTTGCCGCCTTCCTTGTACTTCCAGTGCGCAGCCACACCCAGCTCGGCCTGCGCGTGCATGTCGTGGGTGCGGATCTGCACTTCGATCGTGCGCCCTTCCGGGCCGACCACGGCGGTGTGCAGCGAGCGGTAATCGTTGGCCTTGGGCCGGGCGATGTAGTCGTCGAACTCACTGGGCACCGGCGCCCACAGCGCGTGCACCACGCCGAGCGCGGCATAGCAGGCGGCGACGTCGTCGACCATCACCCGCACCGCGCGCAGGTCGTACAGCTGGTCGAAGGCCAGGCGCTTCTTCTGCATCTTCCGCCAGATGCTGTAGATGTGCTTGGGCCGCCCGCTGATCTCCGCGCGCAGGCCCTGCTCGGCCAGCGCCTTGGACAGGATCTTCTTGACCGCCTCGATGTAGCGCTCGCGCGTCACCCGGCTCTCGTCGACCTCGCGGGCGATGCGCCGGTAGGTGTCCGGCTCCAGGTGCCGGAACGCCAGGTCCTCCAGCTCCCATTTCAGCTGCCAGATGCCCAGGCGGTTGGCCAGCGGCGCGTGGATGTCGCGGGTCAGCTGCGCCAGCGCGCGGCGCTGCGCCTCCGGCGCCTTGTCGGCCACGCGCATCTGCGCCAGTTGCCGCGCCAGCAGGATAGGCACCACCCGCAGGTCCTGCACGATCGACAGCAGCAGCCGGCGCAGGCCTTCGCTGTTGCGCCCGGCCTCGCGCCCGGCATGCAGCGCCCACACCGGGTCGGCGGCGTCCTGCGCCTCCAGCAGGCCGGCCACCGCCTGCGCCCGCGCCGGTGGCGC
>NZ_AQOJ01000463.1:0-1120 GCF_000364685.1 Xanthomonas sp. SHU 166 | reverse complement strand
GGCGCTGGCGCCGGGCAGTTCGGCGGGCGTGCGCTTGCATCCGCCCACGGCCAGGGCGAGCATCGCCAACAGCAGGACGCACAGCGCGCGCGAGGAGATGACCCGGGTCGGGCAGGACGACATACGATGCGGGCTCGTTCCCCAAAACGTCCCGCATCTTGCTGGGCGCGGGCGATTCCGGCAAGCCGGGCGGGGCGGCGGTGCGGGGACGACCGGCAGGCAGCCAGGGGGCTGGGCTTGTCGCGGCGGGACATTTCATGACCCGGTGTTGGGCTGTCGGGACAGGCATGTCGGCATATGGCCAGATGTGCCAGTGGATTGCGGATGTTGCAACGCATCATGTAACCGCTTGCAGTTGCTGCTAACGTCCGCCCACCTCGATTGAGGCGGTGCTGGCCGGGGGACCCAGTGCGATATTCGTCAGAGATCATCCGAGTGCTCGGTCACGGTGGCGCGCGCCGCTGCGCCTGGGTGTTGTCCGCAGTCCTGTACGGACTTGCGATGACGGCCCCGGTGCAGGCGCAGGACGGCCGCCTGCCGCCGCGTGCGCAATGGCAGGCGTCCAGTTCCTCCAAGCAGGTCAAGGCGCAGGCGATCGGCTATCTGATCGACGGCGACGCCAGCACCCGCACCGCAGGCGCCTTCAGTCCCGGCCACTGGTTCCAGATCGACCTGGGCCGCGCCGCGCAGGTCGGCGGCGTGCGCCTGCAATGGGACACCTCCAATCCGGAAGGCTTCCTGCTGCAGACCTCGCGCGATGGCCAGCGCTGGGACACGGTGTACACGATGGCCGATTCGCTGGGCGGCACCGAGACCGTGTTCTTCGCGCCGCATCTGGCCCGCTACCTGCGCCTGGCTGCGCCCGCGCGCAGCGCCGACTGGGGCGTGTCGATCTACGAGATGGAGCCGCTGGGTGCCGGCGCCGTGCAGTTGCGTGGCGTGTCCGCGGCCGACGCCGCGGCGCTGTGGCAGGGCGGTGCCGCGGTGGCGATGCCGGGCACCGGCGCGCAGGCGCGGCAACTGGATATCGCCTTCCCGCGTGCGTTCGACAGCGCCGGCCTGATCGTCGAGTTCGCCGGTGCGCATGGCGCGGCGCAGCTGCAGGCGCAGGACGCCGCGG
>NZ_AQOJ01000462.1:0-1260 GCF_000364685.1 Xanthomonas sp. SHU 166 | reverse complement strand
CGGCGGCGGCCGCGGCGTCATCGCCGTCGCGTTCGGCCAGTTGCGCCTGCAGCAGCGCCGCACTCGCGCGCTGTTCGCTGGACACCGAGGCGGGCGCTTGCCGCTGCACCTGCTGCAGCGCCAGCCGCGCCTGCGCCGGGTCGTCCAACGCCAGCCACACCTGCGCGCGCAGCAAGGCGATGTCGGTCTGCCCGCGCTGGTCGCGGCTCTGCTGGAACAGCCGCTGCGCCTGGTCCAGTTCGGTCAGCGCCACCGCGCGCTGGCCTTGCCAGAACGCCAGTTCGGCCAGGTTGCGCCGGCTCACCGCCACTTCCTCGAGCATCTGGTGGCGCTCGGCCTCGCGCAACGCTTGGCTCAGCAGGGTCTGCGCCTGGGTCCAGTGGCCGCGTGCGGTGGCCAGCAGGCCGAGATTCTGCGCGGTGCGCACGCGGCCGGTGGCGTCGTTGAGGTCGGCATAGGCGCGCGCGGCCTGTTCCCAGAACGCCTGCGCGCTGTCCAGATCGCCCAACTGGAAATGCGCGAAGCCGATGTTGTTGAGCGTCTCGGCGACGCCGTGCGCATCGCCGATCGCGCGCCAGGCGGTCAGCGCGCTGCGGAACGCCTGCAGCGCCTGCGGATAGTCGCCGCGCTCCTCGGCCAGCAGGCCGAGTTCGTTGGCGGCGGCGGCCTGACCGTCGCGGTCGCCGAGTTCGACGTACAGCGCCTGCGCCTGCTGCAGTTTCTGTTCGGCCTCGGCGAAGGCGCCGCCGATGCTCAGCGTGCCCGCCAGGTTGCGCAGGCTGGTGGCGACGCCACGGCGATTGCCGACCTGCCGGCGCAGCTCCACCGCGCGCAGGTACTGCGCCTGCGCCTGCTGGGCCAGGCCGAGACGGCCGTAGCCCACGCCCAGCGCGTTCACCGTTTCCGCTTCGCCATAGAGGTCGCGGCCGCGGCGGAACAGCAGTTGCGCGCGCAGCAGGTCGTCGTCCACCGCGGTGGCGGCGTTGCCGCTGAGGATCGCCAGCTTGCCCAGCGCCAACCACAGCCGCGGGTCGTCGGGATCGCGCTGCGCCAGCGTACGCAGGCGATCGCGTGCCGCGTCCAGGTGGCCGGCCTGCGCCTGGATGCGCGCGACCTGCAGTTGCACCTCGCTGTCGTCGGGCCGGGCCGTGGCCAACGCCTGCCAGGCGCTGTCGGCAGCGGCGAGATCGTCTTCGGCTTCCAGGCGCAGCGCCGCCAGCAGGGCCAGGGTGCGCGGCCGCGCCGGCGCCGCAGGCGCGC
>NZ_AQOJ01000461.1:0-1873 GCF_000364685.1 Xanthomonas sp. SHU 166 | reverse complement strand
GGTGGCAGGCCGGCGGCGCGGGCCTGGGCGATGCGCAGCAGCAGCAGGCGGGCGATGGTGGTGGTCTTGCCGGTACCGGGGCCGCCGGTGACCAGCAGCAGGGCGCGGCGCAGGGCGAGGGCGGCGGCTTGGGCTTGGCGGTCGGATGGATCGTTAGCAGTCGTACCCTCACCCGCCCTGCGGGCACCCTCTCCCGGGGGGAGAGGGAAGAGCTGGGCGAACAGGGGTGCGAGGGCGGCGAGGTCGCTATGCGGCAGCGGCTGTGCGGCGAGGCGGCGCAGGCCCAGGGCCAGGCGTCGCTCGTACTCGCGGTAGCGGCGCAGGTAGAGCAGGCCGTGTTCGAGTACGAGTGGGCAGTCTGGGCTGGCGGCGTCCTCAGCGGCGGGTTGCGCGACCCAGCGCGAGGCGGCCAGGGCGCGGGTCCAGTCGTCTGCGGTGGGCAGCGTGGGAGCGGCGCCGTCGCGGCTGTCGAGCAGGAGGCTGGCGCGTGCCGGGTCGAGGCCGGCGTGGCCGCTGGCCACCGCCAGCGAGGCCAGGGCGGCGCCGGCCAGGACCAGGTCGGGGGTGTCCGGGGCCAGGCGGGCCAGGCTGTGTGCAAAGGCGTGGTCCAGCGTGCGCAGGGTGCCGGTGCGGTGGAGGGTGGCGAGGAGGTTGGGTTGGCTCACGGGGTGGGGGCTCCGTGAGTGGACGTACCCTCACCCCAACCCCTCTCCCGGGGGGAGAGGGGCTTGAGCGTGCGCCGGGTGCCGCTGCGGTGGAGGATGGCGAGGAGGTTGGTTTGGCTCACGGGGTGGGGGCTCCGTGAGTGGACGTACCCTCACCCCAACCCCTCTCCCGGGGGGAGAGGGGCTTGAGCATGCGGGGGGTGCCGGCGCGGTGGAGGGTGGCGAGGAGGTTGGGTTGGCTCACGGGGTGGGGGCTCCGTGAGTGGACGTACCCTCACCCCAACCCCTCTCCCGGGGGGAGAGGGGCTCGAGCGGGGCGCCGGCGAAGAGGGCGTCGACGCCTTCGATCAGGTCTGGGTCGAAGCGCCAGGCGTGCACGCCCGGCGATGGGTCTCGGGCGGCGTCCAGGCCGCGACAGAACAGGTAGCGCACGCCGCCGAAGTCGCGGGCGTAGTCGTAGGCACCGCCCAGGCGGAAGCGCAGCCAGCGGTGCAGGGCCACGGTGTAGATCAGCGCCTGCAGGGTGTACTCGCTGTGCGCCATCGCCCGCGCCAGGGCGTCGGGGTCGTAGGCCGGCAGGCGGTTGGACTTGTAGTCGAGCACGTACCAGCGGCCGTCGTGCTGGTAGGTGAGGTCGATCAGGCCGGTCATCAGTCCCTCCAGGCGCTGCCGCGCGCCGAACGCCTGGCGCTCGCCGGCCACGCCGAAGCTGTGCAGCAGCGCCAGCAACGCGTCCACGCGCGTCGGGCGCATGGCGAAGTGGAATTCCATTTCGTTGCGCCGCTGCTCGTCCGGCACCGCAGCCAGGCAGGTGCCTTCGGGCAGGGCGACGGTGAGGGTGTTGCCGACCAGGGCGGTGAGCATGGCGGTGCCGTCTTCCAGTTCGTCCTCGGCATAGCCGCCGCGTTGCAGCGCTTCGACGATGGCGGTGGCCTGCCCCGCTGGCGCCGGCAGGCCCGGGTGCCAGCCGCGCCAGGCGGCGAAGTCGCAGCGCTCGAACACGTCGTGCATGGCCACGCCGAAGCGGTTGCCGACGAAGCGGCGGTCGACCATGTCCACCTCCACCGCGGCACTGACCGGCTCGCTGGCGGCGGGTTCGTCGCTGCCACCGCTGCTGGGCACGGTGGCGCTGGCCATCGGGTCGCTGCCGGCGTCGGCGTTGGCCAACTGGGTGAAGCTGTACACCCACCATTCCGGCAGCACCCGCC
>NZ_AQOJ01000460.1:0-8913 GCF_000364685.1 Xanthomonas sp. SHU 166 | reverse complement strand
TGGCGGGCCCCCGGCGCCACGTGCGTCGCGGTCGCGGTCGGACGGACGCGCCGGCGCCGGCGTGTCGTCCAGGCGCCGGGTCAGCGCGATGCGCTTGCGCGCCACGTCCACTTCCAGCACCTTGACCTTGACGATGTCGCCGGCCTTGACCACGTCGCGCGGATCCTTGACGTAGCTGTCCGAGAGCGCGGAGATGTGCACCAGGCCATCCTGGTGCACGCCGATGTCGACGAACGCGCCGAAAGCGGCGACGTTGCTGACCACGCCTTCCAGCACCATGCCCGGCTTGAGGTCCTTGATGTCCTCCACGCCGTCGGCGAAGCGCGCCGCCTTGAACTCCGGGCGCGGATCGCGGCCCGGCTTCTCCAGTTCCTTGAGGATGTCGCGCACCGTCGGCAGGCCGAACTTCTCGTCGGTGAACTGGTCCGGCCTGAGGCCGCGCAGGAAGCCGCCGTCGCCGATCAGGGCCTTGATCGGCTTGCCGGTGGCACCGACGATGCGCTCCACCACCGGATAGGCTTCCGGGTGCACCGCCGAAGCGTCCAGCGGCTCCTCGCCATCGGCGATGCGCAGGAAGCCGGCGCATTGTTCGAACGTCTTGTCGCCCAGCCGCGGCACCTTGAGCAGGTCCTTGCGGCGCTTGAACGGGCCGTTGTCGTCGCGGTGGCGCACGATGTTCTCGGCCACGCTCGACGACAGCCCGGACACGCGCGACAGCAGCGCCGCCGAGGCGGTGTTGACGTACACGCCGACCGCGTTCACGCAGTCCTCCACCCGCGCGTCCAGCGCCCGCGCCAGGCGGTACTGGTCGACGTCGTGCTGGTACTGGCCCACGCCGATCGCCTTGGGCTCGATCTTGACCAGTTCCGCCAGCGGATCCTGCAGGCGCCGCGCGATCGACACCGCGCCGCGCAGCGACACGTCGAGCTGCGGGAACTCCTTGGCGGCGAACTCGGACGCCGAATACACCGAGGCGCCGGCTTCGCTGACCACGATCTTTTCCAACTTCAGCTGCGGGTTCTGCTTGATCAGGTCCGCGGCCAGCTTGTCGGTCTCGCGGCTGGCGGTGCCGTTGCCGATCGCGATCAGTTCGACGCCGTGCTGCGTGCACAGCTGCCGAAGCGTGTGCAGCGACTGGTCCCACTGCCGGCGCGGCTCGTGCGGATAGATGGTGTCGGTGGCCAGCAGCTTGCCGGTGGCGTCGACCACCGCGATCTTGCAGCCGGTGCGGATGCCCGGGTCCAGGCCCAGGGTCACGCGCGGCCCGGCCGGCGCGGCCAGCATCAGGTCCTGCAGGTTGTCGCCGAACACCGCGATCGCCTCGGCCTCGGCCTTTTCGCGCGCCTGGTTGAACAGGTCCAGCAGCAGGTGCATGTGCAGCTTGGCGCGCCAGGTCAGGCGACAGGCATCCAGCAGCCAGCGGTCGCCCGGGCGGCCCTGGTTGGCGATGCCGGCGCGCAGCGCGACGCGGCCTTCGGCGTACTGGTGGCCGGCTTCGGCCTCGCTGCCGGGATCCAGCTCCAGATACACGATCTCCTCGCGGCGCGCGCGGAACAGCGCCAGCAATCGATGCGAAGGAATCTTGGCCAGTGCTTCGGCGTGATCGAAGTAGTCGCGGTACTTGGCGCCTTCCTGCTCCTTGCCCTCGGCCACGCGGGCGCGGATGACGCCCACCTCGCCCAGCCAGGTGCGCAGTTCGCCGACCAGTGCGGCATCCTCGCCCCAGCGCTCCATCAGGATCGCGCGCGCGCCTTCCAGCGCGGCCTTGACGTCGGCCACGCCCTTGTCGGCATCGACGAAGCCGGCGGCAAAGGTTTCCGGCACCTGGCTCGGATCGGCCAGCAGGCCATCGGCCAGCGGTTCCAGCCCGGCCTCGCGGGCGATCTGCGCGCGCGTGCGCCGCTTGGGCTTGTAGGGCAGGTACAGGTCTTCCAGCCGCGACTTGGTGTCGGCGGCGACGATCTCCGCACGCAGTTCGTCGCTGAGCTTGCCCTGCTCGGCGATGCTGGCGAGCACCGCAGCGCGGCGCTCTTCCAGTTCGCGCAGATAGGTCAGGCGCACTTCGAGATTGCGCAACTGGGTGTCGTCGAGTCCGCCGGTGACTTCCTTGCGGTAGCGTGCGATGAACGGGACGCTGGCGCCCTCGTCGAGCAAGGCGATGGCGGCGCGCGCCTGCGCCGGCTGCGCGCCGATCTCGGCGGCGATGGTGTTGGCGATCTGCTGGGCGAGCTGAGTGTCGTGCATTGCGTCCGGCCGAAGCCGCCTTGCGGAAAACCCGCATTTTCGCAGTGCGCGCGCCGCCGGGGAACCCGTTGACAGGCGCGCGCCGACCTGTCGCGTCAGGTGACCCCGGTCGGTCCGTCCAGCACCATGCGCACCTTGCGGATCAGCTCCTGGCGGTTGTACGGCTTGGCCAACACCTCGAACTCGTTGCCACCGGCATCGGTACGCTCGATCGAGGATTCGGCGTAGCCGGTGGTCAGCAGCACCTTGATCTTGGGCCGGCGCCGCCGCGCCTCGCGCGCCAGCATCACGCCGTTGAGGCCGCCGGGCATGATCAGGTCCGAATACAGCAGGTCCACGTGCACGCCGGTGTCGAGCAGCTCCAGCGCCTCGCGCGCGTTGTACACCACGTGCGTGGCATAGCCCTGGTCGCCGAGGAACAGGCGCGCCAGTTCGGCGATGTCCGGCCGGTCCTCGACGATCAGGATCGTCTCGTCGCCCTGCCGGTCGAACGGGCGGCGCGTGCGCGAATCGCGCGGGGCCATGTTCTCGACGTTGTCGTCGATCGGGAAGTACAGGCGCACGGTGGTGCCGTGGCCCTCCTCCGAATACAGGCGCACCGCACCGCCGGACTGCTTGGCGAAGCCGTAGACCATGGACAGACCCAGGCCGGTGCCCTTGCCCTCTTCCTTGGTGGTGAAGAACGGATCCAGCACGCGCGCCAGCACCTCCGGCGGCATGCCGCTGCCGTTGTCGGTGATCGACACGCACACGTAGTGGCCGGGCAGCAGGTTGTCGTAGGTGGTGGGTTCGTCCGCGCGCACCGAGACGTTGCGGGTCTGGATCACCAGACGCGGCGCCGCCTGGTCGGCCATGGCGTCGCGCGCATTGATCAGGATGTTGAGCAGCGCCACTTCGGCCTGGGTCGGGTCGATCCGGCAGTTGCGCAGGTCCGGCGACAGCTCCAGCGAGAACGCGATGCCGTCGCCCAGCGTGCGCTCGGCCACATCGCTCATCCCGGCCACCAGGGCATTGAGATTGAGCACGCGTCCTTCCAGCTTCTGCTTGCGCGCGAACGCCAGCAGCTGCTGGGTCAGGCGTGCGGCCTGACCAGCCGCATCGCGTGCGCGGTCCACGCTCTTGCGCAGCAGCGACGGATTCAGCGGGTCGCTCTCGACCGCATGCTCGATCAGTTCCAGATACCCGGACATGACCTGCAGCAGGTTGTTGAAGTCGTGCGCGATGCCGCCGGTGAGCTGGCCCAGCGCCTCCATCTTCTGCGCCTGGCGCAGCGCGTCCTCGGCATCGCGGCGGCGGCTGACGTCCAGCTGCGAACCGAAGAAATACACCAGCTCGCCACGGTCGTCATACACCGGAGAGATATACAGCGCGTTCCAGAAGCTGGAACCGTCCTTGCGGTAGTTGAGGATCTCGACCGCCACTTCGTCATGCGACTTGATCGCATCGCGGACGCTGTGCACCGTCTCGCGATCGGTGTCCGGCCCCTGCAGGAAGCGGCAGTTATTGCCGATCAATTCCTCGCGACCGTAACCGGTCATTTCCAGGAACGCGCGGTTGACGAAGATGATCGGATTGTCCGGCTGCCGCGGATCGGTCACGATCATCGGCATGCGCGTGGTCTGCACCGCAGCGAAGAAAATATCGCTGCGCTGGTTGGACATGTCGGTGGGGGCGTTCGGGTCGACGGTCGTCGGCGGCGCCGAGGTGTTGCTGATTTCTGGTGCGGGCATGGTCGGTGGCAGGTCGATGCGAACCGTCGCTGGCCCGCCTAGGCGGGCGGCCACACCGGGGTTCGCACGCCGGCGTCAACGCGAATAATACCTGTGCAGGCGTTCTACCACGATATCGTCCTGCAGCGACTCCAGCGCCATGATCCGCACCTGCCGATCGCTCAATGCCAGCACGCGCTCGACATAGATCTCCGGGCCTGCCTCGGTTTCCTTCATGGACTTGCGGAACCCGTAGGGCACGACGCCCTTCTCTCCGTCCTTGCTGCCACCGATATACAGAACGACCGACATGACGCTTCCTCTACAGGGAATTCGTGGAACTGGCGCGCACCATACACAGCGCCATGTGAGGGACTTCTGCACCGAGATTAATCGCGGCTGTTTGCCCGAACATGACGTCCGCGGCGGCTCACGCGGACTTAACCGGACCTGCGCCTAAGTCGCACATCCTTTCTGCGCCGGGGCGTCATGGATCTCAAGAGCGGTTATCCCTTCTGGTCGGTCCGCAACGGCCTGATGCAGAGCTTTCCGCAGCTGCGCGACGACGTGCGCTGCGATGTCGCGGTCGTCGGCGGCGGTATCACCGGCGCCTTGATCGCCGAAGAACTGAGCGCGCACGGGCATGCCGTGACGGTCCTGGAGCAACGCGACATCGGCTGGGGCAGCACCGCGGCCAGCACCGCCCTGCTGCAGTACGAGATCGACACCCATCTGATCGATCTGGCCAAGCGCTATGGCGAACCTGCCGCCGCCCTCGCCTACGGCGCCTGCGCGCAGGCGCTGGAGCAGTTGCGCGACCTGGTCCGGCCGCTGCGCGATGTCGACTTCGGCTGGAACGACAGCCTGTACTACGCCAGCAAACGCCGCCACGTGCGGGTGCTGCTGGAAGAACTGGAAGTGCGCGCGCGACACGGCCTGGACGTGGAATGGCTGGACGCGCAGACGCTGGACGCGGACTACGGCCTGCAGGCGCACGGCGCGATCCTCAGCCACCAGGCGGCACGGGTGGATCCGTACCGCCTCACCTATCGCCTGCTCGGCCGCGCCTTCCGACACGGCGTCGGCGTCTACGACCGCACCCGCATCGCGCGGATCGTGGTCACTGGCCGCGGCGTGACCCTGCACACCGATCAGGGCGCGCAGGTGCGCGCCGGCCATGTGGTGATGGCCGCCGGCTACGCCAACCAGCACTGGCTGGATCAACGCGTGGCCCGCAACCGCAGCAGCTATGCCTTCGTCAGCGACCCGCTCGAGCCTTCCGTCCTCGGCCCATTGCGCGACACCATGATCTGGGAAAGTGCGCGGCCGTATCTGTACCTGCGCAGCACCGGTAACGGCCGCATCGTCGCCGGCGGCGAGGACGACAGCGTGGACGTGCCGGCGCGCCGCGACGCGCGCGTGGACAGCAAGGCGCGCACGCTGTCGCGCAAGATCGCCAAAGTGATGCCGGGACTGGAGCTGCAGCCGACCTTCGCCTGGGCCGGCACCTTCGCCGAGACCGAGGACGGCCTGCCGTTCTTCGGCCCGCACCCGCAGCACGGCCCGCGCGTGCAGTTCGCCATGGCCTACGGCGGCAACGGCATCACCTACAGCATGATCGGCGCCGGCCTGCTGCGCGCCCAGATCGAGCGGCATGCGCACCCGCTCAAGCGCCTGTTCGGTTTTTCCCGGCTCGACTGACCGAGCCACCAACAAGCGCCACTGGTACATCCGTACGAGTGGCTTCAGCCGCGACCGCGGCGTTCCCGGGAAAGCCCGTCGCGGCTGAAGCCGCTCCTGCGCGGCAACGTCGTGCATTGCGAAAGCAGCGGTTTGCGGACGCCACGCGCTCAACCCGTCCCCGGCCACCAACCCCGACCGTACAGCGCATAGCGATCGGCTGCGCGTTCCAATGGATTGCGCACGCTGACCCCGCCGCAGGCCAGGTACACCGGCAGGAACAGCGGCCCGAGCAGCATGTACTGCAGCACGTGCGCACGTTCGTGGTCGCCGAGCCGTACCGCAGGATGCCGGCAGCGACCGGCAGCGTGTTCGTAGGTGGCGCAGGCCACGTCCAGATCGTCTGCGCTGAGCAGGATCACGTTGCCCAGCGTCATCGCCCCGCGTGGCCGCATCGGCACGCGTTCGAACACCAGCGCCAGTTCGCGTCGGCTGAAGCGCAGGCGCGCACCGAAGGCCAGCGCGATGGTCCCGACGAGCATGCCCAGGACAGTGTTCGGCGAGGTCCAGAGGACGCCGACGGCGATGCCGGCACGGCGCCAGACCCGCGACAGCGGCCGCGTCAATCGGCTTCGTTGGGAATCAGCAGCCACAGGATCAGATAGACCAGGATGCCGGGGAAGGCGGCCGAGACGATCGACCCGACCACGTACAGCACCCGCAGCAGAGTTGCATTCCAGCCGAAGCGGTGGGCGATCCCGCCCATCACGCCCGCGATCATGCGGTCGTTCAACGAGCGCGACAGCGAACGGGGTTGCGACATGGCAGCGGCTCCAGCGACGGCGGCTGGCTCACTCTACGCGTGCCGGCGCGGGCGCGGCGTGACGGCGCAATGCCGCCAATTGTTGCTCGAACCAGGCCGCCGCCTCCTGCTCCGGCCGGCCAGGACAGGCGACACGGTAGGCGCTTCCGCTGACGCTGCTGCGGCTGGCGCCGCGCGCGATGAACTGCTCGGCGCTGTCCACCAGGTCGCGCGAACGCAGTGCCGCATACTTGCGCTGCAGATGCGCCTCGGCCTCACGACCGGAGTACCAGGTCCCGTTGCGTTGGAACCGGCACGGCGAGGACTGCAACGCCGCCAGCAGTCCGCGGATTTCACGGTCGGCTGCGGCCGCAGGCGCAGCGATGCCGCGCTCCACGCTCAGCCAGGCCAGCGCCATCGCCAAGACGACGCCAGCAAGACGCGCCCCTGGCGGCACGACGCGTCGCCGCTGGCGCTCAGTGCCCGCCATCGCGCTCGGCCAGCCACTGATGCAGCGCCGCCGGCACTTCGCGTTGGGCGCGGCCGGAGACGTAGATACCGATATGGCCGCCGCGGAAACTCAGTTCGGCGTAGTCGCGGCTGCCGACCACGCCGCGCAGCGCCCGCGACGCGTCCGGCGGCACCAGGTGGTCCTGCTCGGCATAGACGTTGAGCACCGGCATGGTGACCCGACCCAGGTCCACCGTGTGCGCACCGATGCGCGCGCGCCCGTGCATCAGCGCGTTGTCCTGGTAGAACTGCTTGACGAACTCGCGGAAGGTCTCGCCGGCCAGATCCGGCGAATCGAAGATCCATTTCTCCATGCGCAGGAAGTCCTCCAGCGCCCGCGGATCGTCGAGGATGTCGAGCAGGCCGACGTACTTCTGCAGGTTCAGGCGGAACGGCTTGAGCATCAGGTAGCTGACGTTCATCAGGTCCGCCGGCACGTTGCCCAGCGTGTCCACGAACAGGTCGACGTCGACCTGGCGCGCCCAGTTGGACAGCATGTTGTCCGGGGTGTGGAAATCCACCGGGGTGACCATGGTGACCAGGTTGCGCACCTTCTCCGGCTGCAGCGCGGAGTAACACAGCGAGAACGTGCCGCCCTGGCAGATACCGAGCATGTTGACCGGGGCGCCGTCGCCGGCCGCGCGCAGGTGGTCCACCGCGCCGTCGATGTAGCGCAGCAGGTAGTCCTCCAGCGTCAGGTAGCGCTCGGAACGGTCCGGGTAGCCCCAGTCGAGTACGTAGACGTCCTCGCCCAGCGCCAGCAGTCCCTGCACCAGCGAGCGGTCCGCCTGCAGGTCGACCATGTACGGGCGGTTGACCAGGGCATAGACGATCAGCAGCGGCACCTTGGTGGTGGGCGGGCGTTCGCCGACGAAGCGGTACAGCACCACCTTGCCGTCGCGCCACACTTCCTGGCGCGCGGTGGCGCCGTAGTCCACCGTGTCCAGGCCCGGCAGCACGCGCAGACCTTCGAGCAGCTTGCGCTGCAGCTCCAGGGTTTCCTGGACCAGATCGTCGCTGCTGAAACTCAGCGGTCCCTTCATGCGCGACTCCGGCGTGCTGCCGGCGTGGTCCCGGCCCGCCGCGACGTGGCGGCGGGCGTGGCCTTCGCTGGCGTGGCGGCGTTGGATTTGGATTTGGGCGCGGCGGCTGCCGACCGCGCAGGGGCCGACCTGGCCGCGCTCTTCCTGGGGCTTCTCTGCGGCGCAGCCGGGGCCGTGGCAACCGGTGCAGGTCCGGCTGCGGCAGTCGCGCCCTGCCCTTCGCCGCGCTCCAGTCGTCGCAGCCGCCGTTCCAGGTCGGCGATGCGCCGATGCGCGGCATCCAGTTCGGTACGCGTGGGCAGGCCCACCTGCTCGCACACCTGCTCGGTCTCGCGCTGCAGCAGGGCGCGCAGGCGCATCTGCGCGTTCGCGACGTCGGCATAGACCTGGCGGAACTCCGGCGACAGCGCGGCCGCCGCATACGCTTCCTCGGCCGCGTCGATCCACAGATCGAACATCGCCCGCGCGTTGGTCAGTTGCCGGCCCGGATCCTCGTGCGCGCGCAGCTTCTCCTCGAACAGGCCGAAGGCGCGGTCGATGGCGCCCTGCAGCAGTCCCAGATAGGCCTGCAACTGCGCCTGATAGTCCTGCTGGGCCTTGGCCAGCGCCCGCCAGCGTGCCTGGTGGTTGCGCGCCGGGCCGAACCCGGGCATCTGCAACCATGGGCCACTGTCGCGTTGCAGGCCCTGCAGCCACTGCGCCGCCTGCTGCAGCCAGGGGTCGATCCCGGCCTGGCCGGCCCCGCGCACCGCACCCAGCAGCCACTGCAGCAACTGCTCGCGTTGACCCTGTACCTGTCGCTTCCAGGCGTCGGCGACGTCGGCACTGCTGGCGTCGCGACCGGCGAACTGCGCTGCCACCTGCTGCATCGCGCCGAGCCAGTCGCCGGCCTGCTGCTGGAACTGCGCGAGCGCGTCCTCGGCCT
>NZ_AQOJ01000459.1:0-2141 GCF_000364685.1 Xanthomonas sp. SHU 166 | reverse complement strand
TGGCGCGCTGCCGCGCGGTAGCCACTGGCTCCAGGCCGCGATCGCCTCGCGCCAGGAACCGGCGCCATCGCCAGCCGCGTGCGACGCGGGGGCCACTGCGCCCTGGCGCAATGCGGCGCTCCAGGCGTCCCAGTACTGCCGCGTCATCGCCTCGAAATCGCCGGCGCCACCGCCGCTAGCCTTCATCGCCACTCTCCAGACCTGGCCCGCGATGATAGCAACCCGCTGCGATCAGGGCTTGGGGATGCGTAGCGTCTTGCTGATCATCAGCGAGCCGGACAGCGCGAACAGCAGCGCCAGCGGGTGCAGCAGCCACGGTCCCAACCGCCACTCGCCCCACCACAAGGCGTCGCCGATATGGCCCAGGTGCGCGGCGATCGCCAGCACGATGACCAGGCCCAGGCTGCTCGGGATCGGCGTGCCCTCGAAGTACGGCACCTTGTCGCCGTCGCCGGCGATCTGCTCGGCGGTGACGTTGTAGCGGGCCAGGCGGCTGACCCCGCAGCAGACGAAGAAGCTCAGCACCAGCCAGTCCCAGCCGCCCTGCATGCCGCAGGCGTAGGCCAGCGCGGCCGGGGCCACGCCGAAGGAGATCACGTCGGCGAGCGAGTCCAGCTCGCGGCCCAGGGTCGAGGACGACTTGCGCCAGCGCGCCACCCGCCCGTCCAGCGCGTCGAACACGAATGCCAGCGGGATCAGCGCCATGCCGAACAGCAGGTCGCTGCGGCGGCCGTCCTGCAGGAAGCGCATCGCCGCGAACACCGCGCCGGTGCCGCAGAAGGCGTTGGCGAGGGTGAACCAGTCGGCCAGCTGGAACTCGCGCAGCATGGAGAAGTGGCGTTTCATCGGCATAACGTGGCGGATCCGGCGTGAGCGGCGAGCGACGGCACAGGGTAGCGTGGCGCCGCCGCACTGGCGAGCGGCCGCTGCCAGGCGTCGCGGCGCGCTGCTACGCTGATCGCCCCCCACTCCGCGCAGGTACTCCCCATGCAGACCGTCCTGATCACCGGCGCCGCCAGCGGCATCGGCGCCGGCATCGCCCACGCACTGGCCGCCGACGGCCGCCACATCGTCGTCAGCGACCTCGACCTTGAGGCCGCCGAAACGGTCGCCGCGCAGGTGCGCCAGGCCGGCGGCTCGGCCGAGGCGGTGGCGCTGGACGTAGCCAGTGCGGACAGCATCGCCGCGGCGCTGGCGGCCGTCAGCCGGCCGGTGGACGTGCTGGTCAACAACGCCGGGCTGCAGCATGTGGCGCCGCTGCAGGAGTTCCCGATGGACAAGTGGAGCCTGCTGGTGGAGGTGATGCTGACCGGTGTCGCCCGGCTGACCCAGGCGGTGCTGCCGGGCATGCGCGAACGCGGCTTCGGCCGCATCGTCAACATCGGCAGCATCCACTCGCTGGTCGCCAGCCCGTACAAGAGCGCCTATGTCGCCGCCAAGCACGGCCTGGTCGGCTTCTCCAAGGTGATCGCACTGGAGACCGCCGACACCGACATCACCATCAACACGCTCTGCCCCAGCTACGTGAAGACGCCGCTGGTGGACAGGCAGATCGCCGACCAGGCGCGCACCCGCGGCATTTCCGAAGCCGACGTGATCGCCCAGGTGATGCTCAAGCCGATGCCCAAGGGCGTGTTCATCGCCTACGACGAACTGGCCGGCTGTGTGGCGTTCCTGGCCTCGCCGGCGGCGCGCAACATCACCGCGCAGACGATCGCCATCGACGGCGGCTGGACCGCGCAGTAGCGCTGCGGCAAGCGCGCACGTGCGCCTGCTGGGTCGCGCGATCGACGCTGGTCAATTTTTCGCCATTGCGGCGGCGGCCGTTGTGGCACAACGCCACTGGCATCTTATCCACAGCGTTCGTGCGCTTTCATCCACACCGGCTGTGGAGAAGCGCGACCGGGACTGATGAAATTTTCGCCACCCGGCAGAATCGGACAGCCATTTCAGCGACTTGGACCGCTTGCCCACAGGCTTGTGCAGCATCGATCCACAGCCACTGTGGACAAGACGGAGGCGGTGTCGCGCGAGCGTTCGACCGAGCGGCGCGCCGGCCCCTCGCCCATCCCCCGGCGCGAAAGGCAGAGGCTGTTCCTTCTCCCGACGGGAGAAGGTGGCCCGAAGGGCCGGATGAGGGT
>NZ_AQOJ01000458.1:0-859 GCF_000364685.1 Xanthomonas sp. SHU 166 | reverse complement strand
GCAGAGCGTGCTGAGCCTGCTCCAGGGCTAAGCGTCGCCAGACGCAGTGCACCACCGAGGCCCCTCCGCAAGGAGGGGCCTTTTTTGTTTGCTCTTCCCGCGACGGGCCGTCGCATCCCGGAGGAAGCGCCATCTCCGCGCGTTGCCGGTCCTCGACGCCGAAGGCGAGCGCTGCCATGACTGGCAGGGCGACGGCCAGCTGACGGCGTGGCCATGCTATTCGCGGCGATCCCGTGCATGCGACCCGTTATGCGGGATCGACGGGAGACAGCCATGGCCACCGACCGCCTGCGCTGTCGCGCGACACGCGACCAGTGGGCTGGATGGCGGTCAGCAGTTGGCGATGACCGTGGCCGCACTTCAAGATCGCCTGTCATGCGTCATCAACGCAGTGCACGACCTGAAAGCGCGCTGGCATTGCCTACATCGCCGGACAACCGACGCTCCTTCTACTTCATCGCCATGGACGGCCGTAAGGCGATCAGACAGGTAGAGGGAGAGATGGCCAAGCCGTCGCGTCGCGATGCGCTGCGTACCGGCAGGTCAAGCCTTCGCGTCGTCGACGCGACACACGATCGAGAGCATCGCGCGCATCGCCCTCGGCGCGATCCAGGCCGCTCTTTCCCCGACTTGTGCAAGACGCCTAAAGTTTGACGAAGGGCGGCCGAAACAAGCCTTTCGCCGCGTTTCTGGTGTCACGCAAATCGCCGAAACGCCAAATTTTCGGCAGTAAATCCCTAAAGGTTGCGCACCGACTGCCGTTACTTATACCAGCAGCGGCACTGGCCAATTGATGGCCCCCTGCGGAGGCTCCAGGCACCAATGGGTTGCCGGACAAATCGCTTAGAGGAGATATCAA
>NZ_AQOJ01000457.1:0-2007 GCF_000364685.1 Xanthomonas sp. SHU 166 | reverse complement strand
TGGACCAGTCGCGCACCTGCAGGCGCAGGTCGGCGATGGCCAGCCCGGCGCGTTCGGCCAGGCGTTGCGCATGCAGCCAGCAACCGCCGGTGGCCAGCACGAACGGCAGCGCCAGCAGTTCCGCCAGGGCGATGTCGCGCGCCCGCGGACGCGCCAGCGCCGGCGGCAGCACCGCCAGCCACTCGTCCATGCCGAACACCATGGCGTCGCGCTCCGGCGCCGGATCCAGCACCACGCCCAGGTCGACCGTCCCGGCGGCCAGCCAGGCCTCGACCTCCTCGTCGCCGCCTTCCAGCCAGACCACACCCGCGTCCGGATGCGCCCGCTCGAACGCGCGCAGGCGCGGCGCCAGCCATGGCCGCGACGAGGCGAAGCCGGCGACCCGCAGCGAGGCCGCACCCGCTGCGCGCTGCGCCCTGGCCAGGGCCTGGATCTGCCCCAGCTCGGCCAGCATCGCCCGCGCATGTTCCAGCGCACGCGTCCCGAATGGGGTCGGCCGGATCCGCCCGCGCTCGCGCAGCAGCAGCGCTGCGCCCAGCACGTGCTCCATCTGCGCGATGGCCTGGCTGGCGCCGGACTGGGTGATGCCGCAGCGCGCGGCAGCGGCGCTGATGCTGCCGCACTCGACCACGGCGACGTACAGCCGCCAGTGGATCAGATTCATCATGTCGGACTCCTACAACGCGAAACGCCGGGCGAGGCCCGGCGTTCCGTGACGACGCGATCGCGTTGGCGATCAGCCCAGCAGGTGGGCCACGCCGCTGCGCTCTTCTTCCAGCTCGGCCAGGGTCTTGTCGACGTACTTCTGGCTGAAGTCGTCGATCGGCAGATCCTTGACGATGGTGTAGGCGCCGTTCTCGGTGGTGACCGGGAACCCGAAGATCACGCCTTCCGGGATGCCGTAGGAGCCGTCGGACGGCACGCCCATCGTCACCCACTTGCCGTTGCTGCCCAGCACCCAGTCGCGCACGTGGTCGATGGCGGCGTTGGCGGCCGAGGCGGCCGAGGACAGGCCGCGCGCTTCGATGATCGCCGCGCCGCGCTTGCCCACGGTCGGGATGAAGGTGCCGGCATTCCATTCCTGATCGTTGATCGCATCGGCGATGGAGGCGCCGTCGGCGGTGGCGAAACGGTAGTCCGGGTACATGGTCGGGCTGTGGTTGCCCCACACCACCAGCTTCTCGATGCCGCCGACCGGCTTGCCGAGCTTGAGCGAGAGCTGGCTCAGCGCGCGGTTGTGGTCCAGGCGCAGCATGGCGGTGAAGTTCTTCGGGTTCAGGTCCGGCGCCGACTTCATGGCGATGTAGGCATTGGTGTTGGCCGGGTTGCCGACCACCAGCACCTTGACGTCGCGCTTGGCCACCTTGTTCAGCGCCGCGCCCTGCGCGGTGAAGATCTTGGCGTTCTCCAGCAGCAGGTCCTTGCGCTCCATGCCCGGGCCGCGCGGACGCGCGCCGACCAGCAGGGCGATGTCGGCGTCCTTGAACGCGACTTCGGCGTCGTCGGTGCCGACCATGCCGGCCAGCAGCGGGAACGCGCAGTCTTCCAGTTCCATCATCACGCCCTTCAGCGCGGCCTGGGCCTTCTCCATCGGCAGTTCCAGCAACTGCAGGATCACCGGCTGGTCCTTGCCCAGCATTTCGCCGGAGGCGATGCGGAACAGCAGGGCATAACCGATCTGGCCGGCGGCGCCGGTCACGGCAACACGAACGGGTGCTTTCATGGGGGATTCCTCTGCTAAGAAAGTGGGTGGGGTGATCAGTAGACGCGATAGCCCAGCGGCTGCAGGTGCAGGTCCAGGGCGGCGGTGTCGTAGCCTTCGACCACATGCTGGCCGATCACGGTGATCGGCACGCCTTCCAGGCCCAGCGCGGCGGCGGCCTGGCGGCCGGCCTCCTGCTCCACGTCCAGGACCGTGTAGCGGACCTGGGCGCGGGCGAAATCGGCCTGTTGCCGGCGGCAGTAGCCGCACCAGTCGGCGGCGAGCATGACGATGCCGGCCTCGCC
>NZ_AQOJ01000456.1:0-12246 GCF_000364685.1 Xanthomonas sp. SHU 166 | reverse complement strand
TCGCCGGCGGCCAGTGCGGCCGACGGTGTCGAGGCCGCACTGCGCCACCACGCGTGCACGCCGCCGCCGATCACGAGCAGCAGCAGGCACAACACAAGGGGGCGCATCGTCATCGGCGGTCGGGTGCGGCAATCAATCGGGAAAATGGTAGCACGCAGGTTCCGCGCGCCCGGCCGCAGGACCGGTCGCGCGGACAGCGCCGGATCAGGCGTCGAGGGTGCGGTTCCACTCGGCGACGCGGTCGGCCTTGGCCGCCAGCACCGCGTCGGCGTCGCCTTCGATGGTGATCTTGTTGATCACATCGCCCTGGGCGACGCTGTCGACCACGTCCAGGCCCTCGAGCACCTTGCCGAACACGGTGTGCTTGCCGTCCAGCCACGGGGTGGCGGTGTGGGTGATGAAGAACTGGCTGCCGTTGGTGCTGGGGCCGGCATTGGCCATGGACAGCACGCCGCGCTCGTGGCGCACGCCGTTGTTGGTCTCGTCCTCGAAGCGGTAGCCCGGGCCGCCGCGGCCGGAGCCTTCCGGGCAACCGCCCTGGATCATGAAGTCGGCGATCACGCGGTGGAAGTTCAGCCCGTCGTAGAAGCCGCGCTTGGCCAGGTTCACGAAGTTGGCCACGGTCAGCGGGGCCTTGTCGGGATACAGCTCGATCTTGATCGGGCCGCGGGCGGTGTCGAAATGGGCGATCAGGGACATGGGATTCCTTGGAAACGGGGGCGTCATGAGGGGCGCATAGGATACACGTCGCCTCGTTCAGGCTTTGCCCGCGCCCGCCGCCGGCGCCTGAATGCCCCCGCCCGGCCCACCGCCGCCGGCCGCCGGCAGGCGTCACGGGATCCGGGTATACTAGGTGGCTTCCTTTCCTTCCTTCTGGCGCCGGCTGGCCCCCTTTCGCATGTCCATCGAAAATCTTCGCAATATCGCCATCGTCGCCCACGTCGACCACGGCAAGACCACCCTCGTCGACTGCCTGCTGAAGCAGTCCGGCACCCTGTCCGAGCGCACGGTGCTGGCCGAGCGCGTGATGGACAGCAACGACCAGGAAAAGGAACGCGGCATCACCATCCTGGCCAAGAACACCGCCATCACCTGGCAGGGCAACCGCATCAACATCGTCGACACCCCCGGACACGCCGACTTCGGCGGCGAGGTGGAGCGCGTGCTGTCGATGGTGGACACCGTGCTGATCCTGGTCGACGCGATGGACGGCCCGATGCCGCAGACCCGCTTCGTGACCCAGAAGGCGTTCGCGATGGGCTTCAAGCCGATCGTGGTGGTCAACAAGATCGACCGCCCCGGCGCGCGCCCGGACTGGGTGATCGACCAGGTGTTCGACCTGTTCGACAAGCTCGGCGCCACCAACGAGCAGCTCGACTTCCCGATCGTCTACACCTCGGCGCTGAACGGCTACGCCTCGCTGGACGACAGCGTGCGCGACGGCGACATGACCCCGCTGTACGAAGCGATCATGCAGCACGCGCCGAAGCCGGACGTGGACCCGGACGGCCCGTTCCAGATGCGCATCAGCCAGCTGGACTACAACAACTTCGTCGGCGTGATCGGCATCGGCCGCATCCAGCGCGGCGTGCTGAAGAAGAACATGCCGGTGGCGGTGATCGACCGCGAAGGCAAGAAGCGCCAGGGCAAGGTGCTGCAGGTGCTGGGCTTCCTGGGCCTGGAGCGCATCGAGCAGGACAGCGCGCAGGCCGGCGACATCGTCGCCATCTCCGGAATCCAGGAACTGACCATCTCCGACACCGTGTGCGCGCTGGAAGCCCCCGAGGCGCTGCCGCCGCTGACCGTGGACGAGCCGACCATCTCGATGACCTTCCAGGTCAACAACTCGCCGTTCGCCGGCAACAAGGACCTGTCTGGCGGCAAGTTCCTGACCAGCCGCCAGCTCAAGGACCGGCTGGAGCGCGAGACCGTGCACAACGTGGCGCTGAAGGTGCAGCAGTTGGAAGACGCCGACAAGTTCCTGGTCTCCGGCCGCGGCGAACTGCATCTGTCGGTGCTGATCGAGAACATGCGTCGCGAGGGCTTCGAACTGGCCGTGTCGCGCCCGGAAGTCATCATCAAGGAGATCGACGGGCAACTGATGGAGCCGGTCGAGCAGCTGGTGGTGGACATCGAGGAGCAGCACCAGGGCGGCGTCATGGAGAAGCTGGGCATCCGCAAGGGCCAGCTGAAGAACATGGAGCCGGACGGCAAGGGCCGCGTGCGCCTGGACTACATGATCCCGGCGCGTGGCCTGATCGGCTTCCAGAACGAGTTCCGCACCCTGACCCAGGGCTCGGGCCTGCTGTTCCACGTGTTCGACCACTACGGCCCGAAGGAGCAGGGCGCCATCGCCAAGCGCCAGAACGGCGTGATGATCGCCAATGCGCCGGGCGCCACCCCCGCCTACGCGCTGGGCCCGCTGGAAGAGCGCGGCCGCCTGTTTGCCGCCGAAGGCGACAACGTGTATGAAGGGCAGCTGGTCGGCATCCACTCCAAGGACAACGACCTGACCGTCAACGCGATCAAGACCAAGCCGCTGACCAACATGCGCGCCTCGGGCAAGGACGATGCGATCAAGCTGACTCCGGCGATCAAGTACACGCTGGAGCAGGCGCTGGACTTCATCGAGGACGACGAACTGGTCGAAGTCACCCCGAAGGAGATCCGCTTGCGCAAGAAGCACCTGACCGAAAACGAGCGCAAGCGCGCTGGTCGCGCGGGCTAAGGGATAGCGCACGCCCATGGCCGCCGACAAGGCGTACAACCCGGATCCGCACGCGCATCCGGGTCTGCACCTGATCGCACTGCTGGAGGCCGGCAAGGGCCTGCTCGCGGTGCTGGCGGCCACGGGGCTGGAACTGATGGGTCCGGCCCCGCTGCGCGCGGGTGTGGACAAGCTGATCGTGCGTTTCAGCCTGGACCCGGACCACGGCGCCCTGCCCTCGCTGCTGACCATGATCAACCCCGGCGCGGTGCACCTGGCCGCCGCCGGCATGCTCGCCTACGGCGTGCTGCACATCATCGAGGCCTGGGGTCTGTGGCGCGCCAAGGCCTGGGCCTCGCTGCTGGGCTGCATCTCCGCGGCGATCTACCTGCCCTTCGACGTCTACGCGATCGTGCGCCACCCCGGCTGGGCATCGTGGGCGGTGCTGGCGATCAATCTCGCCGTGGTCGGCATCCTCGCCCGCGATTTGGTGCGGCGGCGCCGGCATCCTCCTGCGGCCTAGCCGCACCCCGCGCCGCGGCGGTGCCGGCTTTCTTCAAGCGATATGCGCCTGCCAGTCACCGGTGGGCGCATTCGCGTTCCTGGCATTCGGCGGGCACCGCTGGTGGTCGCGCAGAAAACCGCATCCCACGCCGCATGATCATGCGGCAAGACCGCTCAGCGATCAGCGGGACGCACGTGCCTCGCCCGCTGTCGCATTCACTGCCGGCGCCCCATCCTCGGCACCGGGCGAACGCATCGCCTCCGAGTCGCTGGCGCGCACCGGCGGGTGCGACAGCCGCACGGGCTCCGGCGCCACTTCCGCGCGCAGCAGCGGCAACGCGTAGGCATGCTCGCGCACCAGGAAATCCAGCATGCGCTCGCGCACGATGCAGCGCAGGTCGAAGGCGTCGCCGGAGTTGCGCGCACTGACCAGCAGGCGCACCTGGATCGTGCGCTCGCTGGTGTCGGTCACCTGGGTCACGCAGACCCGTCCGTCCCACAGCGGCTCGCTCTTGCAGATCCGCTCCAGCTCGGCGCGCACCTGTGCGATCGGCGTGCGGTAGTCCAGCCACAGGAACGCGGTGCCGAGCAGGTCGGCGCTGTTGCGCGTCCAGTTCTGGAACGGGTTCTCGATGAACCAGGTCAGCGGCACCACCATGCGCCGCTCGTCCCAGATCCGCACCACCACGTAGGAACTGCCGATCTCCTCGATGCGGCCCCACTCGCCTTCGACGATGACCACGTCGTCGAGCCGGATCGGCTGGGTCAGCGCGATCTGCAGACCGGCGATCAGATTGCCGAACACCGGCTTGGCAGCGATACCGGCGACCAGGCCGATGATGCCGGCCGAGGCCAGCAAGGTAGTGCCGATCTGCCGCACCGCCGGGAAGGTCAGCAGCACGATCGAGGTGCCCACCAGGATGATCGTGCCCATCGCCACCCGCGCCAGCACCCGGGTCTGGGTCTGCACACGGCGTGCGGTGAGGTTGTCCGCCACCTCGATCGGATGGCTGCGCAGGATCGCCGTTTCCAGCGCCGCCACGCCGCGCACCAGCAGCCAGGTCACGCAGCCGATCATGCCGATGTGCAGCAGGTGCTGCAGGTCGGTCAGCGCCTTCTCGTCCAGCGGCGTGGATTCGAGCGCGAAGCTGAGCATCAGCATCGGCAGCAGGAAGGCGACCGGCACGCTGATCACGCGCACGATGCGCGCACGCCGGTAGTCGCGGCCGCGCATGCGCTGGGCGATGCGCAACAGCAGCCACCAGGCCAGGAAACCGAGAATCAGTGCGGCGCCGATCGGCAGCGTATAGGCACGCCAGGGCACCCAATGAAGATCGAGGGTCAAGATGCGCTCCTTTGTCGGGGGGAGGAGTCGCGACAGTCTGGCAGTGGAGGGATTAGCGCGATGTCGAGCACGCGCAGCGGCGCCGGGCGACGGCAGCCGCATGGCATACAGGCGCGCGTGCAAGCGCTTCCGAAAAGCGGCGCATGCCGCTGGCGACGCGAAGCCGATGCGCGGCATCGCACACAGCGATGCTGCAGCCCTCGGGCCACGGCACGACAAGGCGCCGCACGTGCGGCAGCGGCACGCGCGGCGGACTACACCAACCGACTACGCCAGCGGCGTGGCGACGTTGCGTCCGTTCTGCTTGCGCACGATCGCCATCGCGATCTCCAGCGACTGCTCGTAGTTCAGGCGCGGGTCGACGCTGGAACGGTAGGCCCGCTCCAGGTCGCGCTCGGTGAGTTCGCGCGCGCCGCCGGTGCACTCGGTGACGTCCTCGCCGGTCAGTTCCAGATGCACGCCGCCCAGGCGGGTGCCGGCCGCGGCGTGGATGTCGAACGACTGCTCCACCTCGCCCAGGACGTTCTGGTAGCGCCGGGTCTTGTAGCCGTTGCTGGTGCTTTCGGTGTTGCCGTGCATCGCGTCGCACACCCACAGCACGCGGCGGCCGTCGCGCTTCACCGCGTCCAGCAGCGGCGGCAGCTTCTCGGCGATCTGCGCCGCGCCCATGCGGTGGATGAAGGTCAGCCGGCCAGGTTCGTCTTCCGGATTGAGCACGTCGATCAGGCGCAGCAACTGGTCCGGCTGCGCCGACGGCCCGACCTTGATCGCGATCGGATTGCGGATACCACGGAAGTACTCCACGTGCGCGCCGTCCAGCGCCGCGGTGCGCATGCCGATCCACGGATAGTGCGTGCTGAGGTTGAACCAGCCCCACTGCCGCGGCACCTCGCGGGTCAGCGCTTCCTCGTAGGGCAGCAGCAAGGCCTCGTGCGAGGTGTAGAAATCGACGCGGTTGAGGTTGTACAGCTGTGCGCCGGACAGGGTCTCCATGAAGCGCACCGCATCGCCGATCGAGGCCACCATCTTCTGGTAGTCCTCGGCCAGCGGCGAGCAGCCGACCCAGCTCAGGTTCCAGTACTCGGGATGGTGCAGGTCGGCGAAGCCGCCGTCGATCAGCGCGCGCACGAAGTTCATGGTCATCGCCGAACGCGAGTGCGCGGTGATCATGCGCCGCGGGTCCGGCACCCGCGCCTGCGCGGTGAACTCCGGGCCATTGACCACGTCGCCGCGGTAGCTGGGCAGGGTCACGCCGTCGCGGGTCTCGGTATCGGCCGAGCGCGGCTTGGCGTACTGCCCGGCGTAGCGACCGACCCGCACCACCGGCAGGCGCAGGCCGTGCACCAGCACCAGGCTCATCTGCAGCAGCACCTTGAGCCGGTTGGAGATGGTGCCGGATTCGCAATCGCTGAAGTTCTCCGCGCAATCGCCGCCCTGCAGCAGGAAGCGCTTGCCTTCCTGCGCCTCGGCCAGCTGCTTCTTCAGCGCGAAGATCTCCCAGGAGGTCACCAGCGGCGGCAACTGCCGCAGTTCCGTCAGCGCGGTCTCCAGCGCCTGCGGGTCCGGATACACCGGCATCTGCAGCGCCGGCCTGTCACGCCAACTGGCAGGTGACCAGGACGACGAGGCGGATGCGGACACGGCGGCGGCGGACAGATTCATGAAAGGACTCCTTGGCAGTGTGCGATGTTCGCAGAGCCGGGGCGCGCCGCATAGCGCCGCATACCGGTCACGCTGGCAGCGCCAGGACATGAACGGCAAGCAACATCGCGATGCCACCATGACTTCCGGCCTACGCCGGCGTTTTTGCGAAAGCACACTGTTATTAAGTAACAATTCCTTTCCATTCGGTCCACCTCGCCATGACACGTCGCCCCCTCTCCTCCGCCATCGCCCTGATCCTCCTGGTCGCCCCCGGCCTCGCCCTCGCTGCGGATACCGCCGCCGACAGCACCGCTGCCGCCGAGCCGACCGTCGATCTCGATCCGGTCACCGTCACCGCCAAGCTGGAAGCTGCGCGCAACGCGCTGTCGCCGGACATCGGCAGCAGTCAGTACGCGATCAGCGCCGAGGACATCGCGCGCCTGCCGCTGGGCGCTTCCACCCCGCTCAACCAGGTGCTGTTGCAGGCGCCGGGCGTGGTCCAGGATTCCTATGGCGGCATCCATGTGCGCGGCGACCACGCCAACCTGCAGTACCGCATCAACGGCGTGATGATCCCCGAATCCATCTCCGGCTTCGGCCAGACCCTGGATCCGCGCACGATCAAGAACATCCGCCTGCTCGACGGCGCGCTGCCGGCGCAGTTCGGCGACCGCACCGCGGCGGTGGTCGACATCACCACCAAGAACGGCGTGGAACTGGGCAACGGCGGCAGCGTCGGCATCACCGGCGGCTCCTACGGCACGCTCAACCCCAACGCCTCGTGGTGGGGCAGCGACGGCCGCTTCAGCTGGTTCGCCAGCGGCAACTACCTGCAGAACCGCATCGGCATGGAAAACCCCACCGACAGCGACAACCCGATCCACGACAAGACCCACCAGGGCAAGGGCTTCGCCGACCTCAGCTATCTGCTGAACGAGAACACCCGGCTCAGCCTGCTGGTCGGCTACGCCAACAACCGCTTCCAGATCCCCAACAACCCGGGACAGACGCCGGCCTTCACCTACCAAGGCAACAGCACCTTCGATTCGGCGCAGCTCGACGAGAACCAGCGCGAGAACACCCGTTTCGGCACCCTGGTGCTGCAGGGCGCGCTCGGCGACACCAGCTACCAGCTGTCGGCCGGCCAGCGCTACAGCAGCGTCGCGTTCTCCCCGGACATCGCCGGCGACCTGATCTTCAACGGCATCGCCTCGCAGGTGCAGCGCGCCAACCGCGCCAGCACCCTGCAGGCCGACTTCTCCACGCCGTGGGGCAGCACCCACACCTTGCGCTATGGCGTGTACGGCAACTTCGAGCACGCCAACGCCAGCAACAACGCCTATGTGTTCCCGGCCAACGACGACGGCAGCCAGAGCAGCGACGTGCCGCTGTTCATTCCCGACAGCAGCCGCTTCCACGCCAGCACCTACGCGGTCTACCTGCAGGACGAATGGCAGCCGAGCGACGCCTGGACCATCAACTACGGCGTGCGCGGCGACCGCTACAAGGCCTTCGGCACCACCGAGGGCCAGCTCAGCCCGCGCCTGGGCGTGGTCTGGCACGCCAGCGACAGCACCACCCTGCACGCCGGCTATGCGCGCTACTTCACCCCGCCGGCCACCGAGCTGATCTCCACCAGCGACATCGCCCTGTACGACGGCACCACCAACCAGCAGTCGGCGGCGGGTGGCCCGACCAAGCCGCTGAGCGAGCGCAGCGACTACTACGACCTGGGCATCTCGCAGATGGTCGGCGACCACCTGACCCTGGGCCTGGACACCTACTACCGCAAGGCCGATCGCCTGCAGGACGAAGGCCAGTTCGGCGCCGCCTACGTCTACTCCACCTTCAACTACCGCTACGGCCGCATCCGCGGCGCCGAGTTCAGCGCCGACTACAGCAACGGCCCGATCAACGCCTACTTCAACGCGGCCTACAGCAAGGCCATGGGCAAGCGGGTGATGACCAGCCTGTACAACTTCGACCCGGATGCGCTGGCCTACGCCTACGACCACTGGATCCACCTGGACCACGACCAGAAGCTGACCTCCTCCGGCGGCATCAACTACGCCCTGGCCGACGACAGCCGCATCGGCGCCGACTACCTGTTCGGCAGCGGCCTGCGCACCGACGCCGACGGCGTGCCCAATGGCGGCGAGCTGCCGGCGTACTTCCAGCTCAACCTCAGCGCCGGCCACGACTTCGCCCTGGCCAGCAGCCACCCGCTGCACGCACAGCTGGCCGTGCTCAACGTGCTCGACCGCCACTACCAGTTGCGCGACGGCGGCGGCATTGGTGTGTTCGCGCCGCAGTGGGCGCCGCGCCGCGGCGTCTACCTGAGCCTGCAGCAGGACTTCTGAGCCAGCCACGGCGACGGCCTGCGACGTGCCACCCGGCACGCCGCAGGCCTCGCGTTCAGCCGCAGGTGACGGGTCCGGCGACACGCCGTGGCCCGTTCCGGCACTACAGTGGCACCATGTGCCGCGTCGTGGCCATGGCGTCGCCCCGCCCGAGGGAGGCGCCCCACAGCGGCATCCCCGCGCCCGGACCGCCACGACGCGTTGCCACGCATCCGTCCAGGCAGGTGCCACCCATGCGTCGACATCTGTTCGCCGCCGCCCTCGCGGCCGCCATCCTCACCCTCGCCGCACCGCCGCCGGCGCACGCCGAACGCGTCACCGACTTCCGAATGCCGGTGGTCGTGCAAGGCGTCGACTACGATCTCGCCGCGCGCGTGTATCGACCGACAGGCCCCGGCCCGTTCCCGCTGATCGTCATCCATCACGGCACACCGGCGGACAAGCGCAAGCTCGCCGACACCCGGCTTGGTTTCGCCCGCGCCGCGCGCTGGTTCGCCGCCCGTGGCTACATGGTGGTGCTGGCGCTGCGGCCTGGCTACGGCAGTTCCAGCGGAAGCTACCTGGAAGGCGCAGGCAACTGCCACGACGTCGATTTCGTCGTCGCCGGGCGCAGGATCGCGGCGGCCGAGGCGGCGATCGTCGACGCCGCCGCTCGCCTTCCCGACGTGGACCCGCGGCGCATCGTCGTGGTCGGCCAGTCCGCCGGCGGCCTCGGCGCGGTGGCGCTGGCCAATGCGCCGCCATCCGGCGTGCGTGGCGTGATCAGCTTCGCCGGCGGGCGCGGCAGCAACGGCAAGGAGGTCATCTGCGCCGGCGAGGACCGCCTGGTCGAGGCGGAGAAGACGCTGGGCGCGGCGAATATGCTGCCCCAGCTATGGCTGTACGCCGAGAACGATCACTTCTTCCGGCGCGACCTAGCGCATCGCATGTACGAGGCCTACCGCGCGGGCTCGACCCCGCCGGTGACCTTCGTCGATCTGCCGCCGTTCCGCGACGATGGCCACAAGACCTTCGCGCAGGCCGATCCGTCGGTCTGGGCCAGGCCGGTGGCGGCATTCCTCGCCCAGGTGGTTCCGCAGGCCGACGGAGCGCGGGCGCCGGCCAGCGCGTCGCGCTGACCGACAGCCCGGCACTGCACAAACACCGGGGGCGCCGGACGGACAGGATGGGCAACGTCGGTGCGCGTCAGCGGCATACGTCAGCGCTGCCCGCGACGGCCGCAGCAGCGCCCGGCGGGTTGCCGACGGTCGCCATCAGACCAAGCGACCGACGCGCAGCGGCAAGACGGTCAGATCAGCGTGCGCTTGCGGCTCTTGAACCCGGCATACAGCGCGAACACCGCCAGCAACACGAAGCAGATCAGGCACCACATCGGCATCGATAGGCCGAGGAAGCGCCAGTCGATGTTGCCGCAGTCGCCGGTGCCGGTCAGCACCCGGCGCAGCACCTCGAACGGTCCCATGGTCTCGCGCAGGAAGCTCAGAGGCGGGCCGCAGGACGCCATCGGGTCCGGGAACAGTTGCACCGAGACATGCTTGGTGGAGATGCCGGCGCCCACGAGCGCGGCCAGGAACGCCAGGACGCCATAAATCTTGCGCCCGCCGGCGCTGCGCGGCCCGTGCAGAGCACCGAACAAGAACAGCACGCCCAGTGCGGCGAACGCGATGCGCTGGAAGATGCACAGCGGGCACGGCTCGATGCCCAGCTGCAGCTGCACGAAGATCGCATAGCCCAGCAGGCCGGCACAGATCAGAAAGCCGAGCAGGAACTGCGCGCGGAAACCCCAACGTAACGGATTCATCGGACTCGAACTCGCATCGACGATCCACGCATTATCCGCGATCGTGCGCTCCATCACCATGCGCTACGGTGCTTTTGCAACCGTTCGCCAGCCCGGCGACAACGGCGCTACCAATCCCGAATCCCGACTCCCCAATCCCGCCCCAAAAGCAAAAAAGCCCGGACATGCCGGGCTTCTTGCTGCTGCAGATGCGAACCGATTACTCGGCCACTTCCTCGGCCACGGCCGGGCGATCGACCAGCTCGACGTACGCCATCGGCGCGTTGTCGCCGGCACGGAAGCCGCACTTGAGGATGCGCAGGTAGCCACCCGGGCGCGCCTGGTAGCGCGGGCCCAGCGTGGTGAACAGGGTGCCGACCGCTTCCTTGTCGCGCAGGCGGGCGAACGCCAGGCGGCGGTTGGCGACGTTGTCGACCTTGGCCAGGGTGATCAGCGGCTCGGCGACGCGGCGCAGTTCCTTGGCCTTCGGCAGGGTGGTCTTGATCAGCTCGTGCTTGATCAGCGACGCCGCCATGTTCTTGAACATCGCTTCGCGGTGGGCGCTGGTGCGGCTGAACTTGCGGCCGGATTTCTGGTGACGCATGGGTTGGGATTCCTATGGAAGAGTGTGACTGTTGGAGATCGCTGTCGCCGTCCTGGCGTTGAAAGTGGACTGCGGATGGTCCGTGCCGGCCGTCCCTGACCGGGCGACGCCGCGGGCTTGGCGACCCGTCGACGTGGTGATGCGGATGAAGCGAACGACACGCGGCCGATGCCTTGCGGCATCGGCCGGATGCGCAAAACTCAGCCGAGCATGCCGTGCTGGGCGACGCCGGCCGGCGGCCAGTTCTCCAGCTTCATGCCGAGCGACAGGCCACGCTGGGCCAGCACTTCCTTGATCTCGGTGAGCGACTTCTTGCCCAGGTTCGGGGTCTTGAGCAGCTCGACTTCGGTCTTCTGGATCAGATCGCCGATGTAGTAGATGCTCTCGGCCTTCAGGCAGTTGGCCGAACGCACGGTCAGTTCCAGATCGTCGATCGGACGCAGCAGCACCGGATCCACGCCGTTGCTGGCCGGCTTGGCCGCGCCACGGTCGCGATGGGTGAAGTCGCCGAACACCGACAGCTGGTCGCTGAGGATGTCGGCGGCGGTGCGCACGGCTTCCTCGGCATCGATCGTGCCGTTGGTTTCGATGTCCAGGACCAGCTTGTCCAGGTCGGTACGCTGCTCGACGCGGGCCGACTCGACCGCGTAGGCGACGCGGCGCACCGGCGAGAACGAGGCGTCCAGGACCAGGCGACCGATGGTGCGGGTCTCTTCGTCCGGACGGCGGCGCGCGGCGGCCGGCTGGTAGCCGAAGCCACGCTCGATCTTCAGACGCATGTTGATCGCCGTGTCCTTGGTCAGGTGGCAGATCACGTGGTCGTTGTTGAGGATCTCGACGTTGTGGTCGGTCTTGATGTCGGCGGCAGTGACCGTGCCCGGCCCCTGCTTGGACAGCGACAGCGTGGCGCTGTCACCGGTATGCATGCGGATGGCCACGTCCTTGAGGTTCAGCAGGACTTCCAGCACGTCCTCCTGCAGCCCTTCGACCGTGGTGTACTCGTGCAGCACGCCGTCGATCTCGACTTCGGTGATCGCGAAGCCGGGAATCGAGGACAGCAGCACGCGACGCAGGGCGTTGCCCAGCGTATGCCCATACCCGCGCTCCAAGGGCTCGATCACGACCTTGGCGCGGTTGTCGGTAAGGCGTTCGATCTGCGGCCCACGCGGGCGCAGAACCTGGTTGGCGGTAACCGTCATGTTGCGGGTTCTCCTGACGAGCCTCCGTGGACCGGAGGCTCTCCGATGTGATTACTTCGAATACAACTCGACGATCAGCGCTTCGTTGATGTCGGCAGGCAGG
>NZ_AQOJ01000455.1:0-412 GCF_000364685.1 Xanthomonas sp. SHU 166 | reverse complement strand
ACTGAAGTCCCTCCCACAGTGCACCCGGCAAGCTCGCTGCAAGACCCCCTTTCGGTACAAGCAGCCTCAGCAGCGACGAGATTTGCCGGTACTGCCCGTCGCGGCTGACACCGCTCCCACAGGAATGGCTGAGCATCGTTGTGGGAGGGACTTCAGTCCCGACGAGGGAGGGTGTCAGTCGGCTTTCGGCTTCGTTTGTCGCAACTGCATGACCGTTGATTCTCACACGGGGGCCCACTGGCCGAGGCGGCCTGGGCGGCTCACGCCCGCCGCGATCCAACGCGCACCACACGCACGCGCACGACGCAAACGCGCACCGCGGTCCTGACTGAACCAATCCCACCGCGCTCCCACGCCCGGCCTGCCAGGCGCTTGCCGACCACGCAACTTCGATATATCGTTTTCGCACCGG
>NZ_AQOJ01000454.1:0-3293 GCF_000364685.1 Xanthomonas sp. SHU 166 | reverse complement strand
TTGCTGCTGGCGATGATCGAGACCCAGCCGCGCCACGGTTACGAGTTGATCCGCGCGGTCGCCGAGCTGTTCCATGGCCTGTACACGCCCAGCGCCGGCACGGTCTACCCGACCCTGGCGCAACTGGAAGCGCAGGGCCTGGTGCAGGCGGATGCCGACGCCACGCGCAAACGCTATGCCATCACCGAAGCCGGCCAGGCCTTCGTGCGCACCGAGCGCGCGCAGGTGGACGCGGCGCTGCAGCGCACCCAGCACAGCGCGCGCGCCCTGGTGCGCGCCAACGTGCCGGCGCCGGTGCGCGAGGCGATGCGCCGCATCAAGCACGGCCTGCTGGCGCGGCACGGGCGCTGGGACCCGGACGAGATCGAGCGCGTCGCCGCGCTGTTGCATGCCGCCGCCGACGGCATGGATGGCAACGCACCCTGATTCCCCTTCCAGCCAGCACGCGGACATTAGCGTTTTCGGCGTCCGCGTCGCCCGCCAACCCTCTCCCCCACTTCCGAGGATTCCCATGGCGACACACGAACACCGCCTGCTGCGCCACCCGCTGCGCCTGCGCCATCTGCAGGTGCTGCGCACGCAACCGCTGACCCCGCACATGCGCCGCATCGTCGTCGGCGGCCCCGAACTGGACGGCTTCGTCAGCGCCGGGCCGGACGACCACGTCAAGCTGTTCTTCCCCAATCCCGAAGGCGCGTTCGTGCTGCCGACGATGACCGAGCATGGCCCGGTGTATCCGGCCGACGCGCTGCCCTCGCCCGCCCGCGACTACACCCCACGCCACTACGATGCCGACGCGCAAGAACTGACCCTGGACTTCGTGCTGCACGGCGACGGCCCGGCCTGCCGCTGGGCGGCAAAAGCCGACCCGGGCGATGCGCTGGTGGTCGGCGGGCCGCGCGGCTCGTTCGTCGCCGCCGACGATTTCGATGCCTATGTGCTGATCGGCGACGAGACCGCGCTGCCGGCGATCGGCCGCTGGCTGGAAACCCTGCCGGCCAACGCGGAAGTCGACGCGCTGATCGAGATTCCCGGTTACGCCGACCGCCAAGCGCTGGAGTGCGACGCCGAGCTGCGCATCACCTGGCTGGAGCGCAACGGCGTGGACGCACGCAGCAGCCAGCTGCTGGAAGGCGCGCTGCGCGACTTCGACCCGCCCGAGGGCGACGCGTTCTACTGGATCGCCTGCGAATCGGCCCGCGCGCGGATGATGCGCAAGTTCGTCGAAGGCCACCTGGGCGTGCCCAAGGAGTGGATCCGCGCGACGGGGTATTGGAAGGCCGGCGGGGACGCGGCCGAAGACTAAAAGCCGCGTCGAAAAAAGCAAAAAGCACGCGCAATATGGCCGGCACGGAATACACGGCAATCCGTCGCAACAGCCTCTCTCCCACCGGGAGAGGGGTTGGGGTGAGGGTAAGGGTGCGCTTGGCGCTTCGGGCGCATGTAGCTTCGCCCAGGGCATCGCGGTAAGGCCATCGCGGCTGAAGCCGCCCCTACGGTGCGTCTTTCGCGCGCAGTTTCATTGCACTGCACACAGCGAGATCCCGAAAATACAAACGCCCGCCGGAATGGCGGGCGTTTGCGTTACGGCAGGCGGCAGCGCGCGAAGCGCCGCCGCCGCGACCGCAGGCGGCCTTACTTGGCCGCTGCCTGCAGCGCTTCGGTGGTGATGCGGATCTTCACTTCGTCGCTGACGTTCGGCACGTAGGCGCCCAGGCCGAAGTCGCTGCGCTTGACCGTGGTGGTGGCGTCGAAGCCCAGCGCCGGCACCTTCTTCATCGGGTGCGGACCGGCACCGTTGAGGGTCACCGCCAGCACCACCGGCTTGGTCGTGCCCTTGATGGTCAGGTCGCCGGCGACGGTCAGCTTGTTGCCGCCGGCCGAGGTCACCTTGGTGCTCTTGAAGGTGGCGGTGGGAAACTTGGCGGCGTCGAAGAAGTCGGCGCTCTTCAGGTGCTCGTCGAACTTGTCGGTGAAGCTGTTGAGGCCGGACAGCGGCAGGGTCACGTTGACGCTGGACTTGCTCACGTCCTGGGCGTTGTAGACCAGGGTGCCGTCGACGTCGCCGAAGTGCGCGGACGGGTTGGAGAAGCCGAAGTGGCTCCACTGCACCAGCACGTCGGTGTGGGCCGGGTCGAGCGTGTAGGTGCCGGAGACGCCCTTGGCGGCGGCAGCGGCGGCGGCCGGCGCGGCGAAGGCGCTGGTGGCTGGCTGGGCGACGACGACGGCCAGGGCCATGGCGAGCGGGAGCAGCAGTTTGCGGGTCTTGGTCATGGTGGAACTCCTTGGAGGGGTGATGGGACGAAACTGCGGCAGGCGCGGGCCTGCGGTGGGACACGAAAGCGGAACGCGCGCGCTCACTCGATGCGCGCGGCCTCGTCGAAACTCAGCCGCGGCAGGCGCGGGAACAGGCCGCTGGGGTCGCCGTAGCCGAGGTTGACCAGGAAGTTGGATTTGATCGCAGTGCCCGCGAAGAACGCGGCATCGACCTTGGCGTTATCGAAGCCGGACATGGGACCGGCATCCAGGCCCAGCGCACGCGCGGCCAGGATCAAGTAGGCGCCCTGCAGCGAGCCGTTGCGGAGCGCGCCTTCGCTGCGGCCTTCGCGCGGGCCGTCGAACCAGCTCTTGGCATCGGTGTGCGGGAACAGGTACGGCAGCTTCTCGTGGAAGTCCTCGTCGTGGGCCACGATCACCGTGACCGGCGCGGCCAGGGTCTTGGCCAGGTTGCCCTCGGACAGCGCCGGCTTGAGCTTTTCCTTGGCCTGCGGCGAGGTGACGAAGACGAAGCGTGCCGGGCTGCCGTTGGCCGCGGTCGGGCCCCACTTCACCAGGTCGTACAGGGCGCGCAGGGTGTCTTCGGCGACCGGCTTGTCCAGGAACGCGTTCTGGGTGCGTGCGGTGCGGAACAACTGGTCGAGGGCGGCGTCGTGCAAGGCGTCGGACATGGAGGAAGTTCCTTGATCGAGGGAAGCGCCAGGAGGCCGGTGGGGCCGTCCCGATGCGAGGGGGCCAGTGTAGAGTGGCACGATTGTCGCAACACCCGGCCGCGATGCAACGGATTACTACCAAACGTGAAACGATCGGACGCGACCTGGGCGATTAGCGATGGCCGCGCCGGCAACGCCCGCCAGGCCGAGGCACTGGCCGCCGCGTTGGCGCTTCCGGCCGCGGCACCGATCCAGGCGCAGGTGTTGCAGCCGCACATGCCGTGGCGCTGGTTGGCGCCACGCTGGCTGCCCGGCGCGCAGCATGCCTACGGCGCGACGTTCGCCGCGGCGCTGAAGCAGCCA
>NZ_AQOJ01000453.1:0-1735 GCF_000364685.1 Xanthomonas sp. SHU 166 | reverse complement strand
CCGGCGGCGGTCCCTGCACCGGCCGGCCCGGGACCTGCACGACCTGCAGGTCCTCGCTGTCCAGGCGCAACGCGGTGAGCTTGCCGCCCCAGACCGCGCCGGTGTCGATCGCGTGCACGCCCTGGGTGATGGTCAGGCCCAGCGTCGACCAGTGTCCGCAGACGATCTTCAGGTCGCGCTCGACCCGCCCCGGCACCTCGAACCACGGATACAGGCCCTGCGCCTGGGTGCCGGGCGTGCCCTTTTCCTCGATCGCGATGCGCCCGCGCGGGGTGCAGTAGCGGGCGCGGGTGAACAGGTTGATGATCGCGCGCGAGCGGTCGTAGCCGGTCAGGCCCGGCGACCAGGCGGGGCGGTCGCCGTACATGTTGCGGAACAGCTTGCGGTAGCCGTTGCCGTGCAGTTGCTGCTCGACCTCGCGTGCATGCTTCTCGGCCAGCGCGGTGGTCCACTTCGGCGCCAGGCCGGCGTGGATCATCATCCAGCCGAGCTGGCGATCGGCGTGCAGCAGCTTCTGCATGCGCAGCCAGGTCAGCAGTTCGTCGCGATCCTCGGCCAGCACGATGCGTTGCAGGTCCGGATTGACCTTGCGCTGCTCGTCCGGGCTGCGCTCGCCGATCGCCAGCAGCGACAGGTCGTGGTTGCCCAGCACCACCACGCTGTGCTCGCGCAGCGAGTGCACCAGGCGCAGGGTCTCCAGCGATTGCCCGCCGCGGTTGACCAGGTCGCCGCAGAACCACAGCCGGTCCACCGCCGGATCGAAGCGGATCTTCTCCAGCAACTGCTGGGTGATGTCGTAGCAACCCTGCAGGTCGCCGATCGCCCAGACCGCCATCAGTGCAGGGTCCGCGGGACGGATAGCACGAACGGCGCGATCGCGGCGATGAAATGGGTCCCGTCGTCGGCTTCCATGTCGTAGTGGCCGCGCATCGTGCCGTGTTCGGTCTCCAGTACCAGCCCGGAGGTGTAGCGGAAATCCTCGCCCGGGCGCAGCCGCGGCTGTTCGCCGACCACGCCATCGCCGTCGACGCGTTCGATGCGGCCGTTGCCGTCGGTGATCTCCCAGTGGCGGGCGATCAGGCGCGCGGCGACGCGGCCGCGGTTGTGGATGCGGATCGTGTAGGCGAACGTGTAGCGTCCGTCCTCCGGCGCCGATTGGTCGTCGAGGAATCGGGGCGACACTTCGACCTCGATCCGATAGGGGGCGTCATCGTTCATCCCCACAGTTTAGAGCGTGTTTTGCCGTTTGAGGCGAGATGCGTCAACGGTTGTCACTGCCAGGCGGCTGACGCGTGGCAGTGGCCCTGGCTGCCGCCTGTGCGCGCCACCCGTGCGGGCCTGTTGTTGCCGCGGGCAGTGCGCAGGAGGGCCGTCGTTCGCGGTGTCGGTCTGTGTTGTGCGGCTTGCCAAGTTGCGGTTTCGAGGCGGTGCCGTCATCAGCATGTCTACGGCGCAGGTCGGCGACGCCTACGCCGACATGCAAGGAGCGGAGCAACGCGTGCGCAGAGGTTCGCACCACGCATGCATGCGCGCGCCGCGCGGGACGTCCGCTCAGGCGTGCGCGATGTTGGCCAGGCGCACGAAGTCGGCGACCTCGAGCTGCTCGGCGCGCGCGTCCGGACGCACGCCCGCGGCCTCGAATTGCGCGGCATCGCAGACACCGTTCAAGGCGTTGCGCAGGGTCTTGCGGCGCTGCCCGAACGCGGCGCGGACCACGTCGGCGAAGCGCTTGGGA
>NZ_AQOJ01000452.1:0-1717 GCF_000364685.1 Xanthomonas sp. SHU 166 | reverse complement strand
CGGCGGCCGCGGCACCAGCCGCACCACGGCCGAATCCACCTTCGGCGGCGGCCGGAACGCGCCCGGCGGCACCACGAACAGCGAGGTCACCTCGCAATACGCCTGCAGCATCACGCTGAGCCGGCCGTAGACCTTGCTGCCCGGATCGGCGGCCATGCGGTCGACCACCTCCTTCTGCAGCATGAAATGCATGTCGGCGATCGCCGCGGCGTGGTCCAGCGCATGGAACAGGATCGGCGAGGAGATGTTGTAAGGCAGGTTGCCGACCAGGCGGATGCGCGCGCCCTCGGCCAGGGCGGCGAAATCCACCGACAGCACGTCGCGGTTGAGGATGGTCAGTTCGCCGACGTCGGCCGCCGCCGCGGTCAGTGGCGCGATCAGGTCGCGGTCGAATTCGATCACGGTCAGCCGGCCATGCCGGCGCAGCAGCGGGAAGGTGATCGCGCCCTGGCCGGGGCCGATCTCGACCAGCCGGTCGCCCGGCTTGGGATCGACCGCGCGGACGATGCTGTCGATGTAGTGGCGATCGCTGAGGAAGTGCTGGCCAAGGGATTTCTTGGCCGGGGCGCCGAAGCCGGAAGAGGAAGTCATGGCCGGCATTTTATCGGCATGCACGGGGCGGCGCGCGCTCGCAGCGACGCAGGAGCGGCATCACCGGGCCCGCCCTGGTTGCGGCAGATCGCGAACGGCGCCCGGATATGCGCCTAGGACTGCGCGCGGCGCGCCGCCAGTTGCGCGCACAGCGCAGTGGCAGCGAACAGGCTGGACGGGTCGGCCACGCCGCGGCCGGCCAGCTCCAGTGCGGTGCCGTGGTCGACCGCCACGCGTGGGTAGGGCAGGCCCAGGGTCAGGTTCACCGCCTGCTCGAAGCCGCTGTACTTGAGCACCGGCAGGCCCTGGTCGTGGTACATCGCCAGCACCGCATCCACGCTCGCCAGCTTCTGCGGCAGGAACGCGGTATCGGCCGGCAGCGGGCCGAGCAGGCGCATGCCCTCCGCGCGCAAGGCGTCCAGCACCGGCTGCATCACCTGGATTTCCTCCAGGCCCAGGTGGCCATCCTCGCCGGCATGCGGGTTCAGCCCCAGCACCGCGATGGTCGGCGCGGCGATGCCGAACTCGCGGCGCAAGGCGGCCTCGGTGATGCGCAGGCTGCGTTCCAGCAGGGCCGGCGTGAGTGCATCGGCGACCGCGCGCAGCGGCAGGTGGGTGGTGACCAGGGCCACGCGCACGATGGCGTTGGCCAGCATCATCACCACCTCGCGGCCGGCGTGTTGGGCCAGCAGTTCGGTGGTGCCGGTGTAGGCGATGCCGCCGGCGTTGATCGCCGCTTTATGGACCGGGCCGGTCACCACGCCGTCCAGTTCCCCGCTCAGGCAGGCATCGGCCGCCTGGGTCAGTGCGGCGATCACCGCAGCTGCGTTGGCCGGTTCGGTCGCGCCAAAGCGACTGGGCACGGCATTGGCGACCGTGCGCAGGCGCAGGTCGCCAGGGGCGAGGGCGGGGCTGGATTCGGGCAGCAGCTGCAGCGGCAGCGACAGCGCCGCCGCGGCGGCGCGCAAGGTGTCGGGATCGGCGAAGGCCAGGAGTTGGCAGTCGTGACGCGGCTGTTGCGCCAGCCGCACGCACAGCTCCGGGCCGATCCCGCCCGGCTCGCCCGGCACCAGCGCGAGCGAGGGGCGCATGGATCAGGGCTTGGCGGCGGGCGCCGGCGCGGGCG
>NZ_AQOJ01000451.1:0-1395 GCF_000364685.1 Xanthomonas sp. SHU 166 | reverse complement strand
CGGCGGTCGGCGTCCTGGCTCATGCCGCCACTCCGATGCTGCTGTCGATGCGCCAGTGCAGCGACGCCTCGGTGCGGGCCAGCGCCTGCTGCAGGTCCGACGCGGTGTCGGCGAGCACGTCCAGCGCGCCCAGGTAATCCTTGTTGGAATGGCTCAGGCGGATCGCGTCGCCGGGTTGCCGCAGGCGCCGGTAGCGCGCTTCCCAGTGCGCATCGCTGCTGGCGTGGTCGGCACTGGCCACGGCCAGCGTGCCGTCGTGCTCGGCCACGTAGTAGCGCACCAGCGCCTGCGCGCGGCGCGCCTGCAGCGCCGGCAGCGGCCGGCCCAGGTGCAGGCCGAGCACACTGTCGAACCAGTGTCCGCCGAACAGGCGGTCGAGCAGGAATTCGCGGCCGTCGCCGATGCTGCGGTAGTTGATCTCCACCAGCACCGGGCCGTCGGCGGTGAGGATGAACTCGCTGTGGCACACGCCGAAGCCGATGCCGAACGCCTGCAGTTGCGTCAGTGCCTGCTGCAGCACCGGGGTGTCGATGGCGCTGCGCCAGCGCGCCTCGCATTCGACGAAATGCGGTGGCGCCGACAGTTGCACGTCGAAGCCGCCGATCGGCTGCAGGGTGCGCCCGTCGCCGAGCGTTTCCAGGGTGAACAGCGGACCCTCCAGCACGCTCTCCAGCAGCACGCTGCGCTGCGGGTGGCGCTGCCAGAAATCATCGAGGTAGGCCTGCAGCGCCGCCGCGTCGGCGCAGTGGCGCACGTCCAGGCTGGCCACGCCTTCGCGCGGCTTGGCGATCAGCGGCCAGGGTGCCTGCGCCGGCGGCATCGCGCCCGGCGCCAGGCTGCAGAACCACGGCGCCGGCAGGCCGAGCGCGCGCAGCCGCTGGCGCATCGCCGCCTTGTTCTTGGCCGCGTAGCAGACCTGCCAATCCTTGCCCGGCACGCCGAGCGCGGCGGCGACCACGGCGGCGCTGGTCTGCAGGTGGTCGCTGTTGCTGAACACCGCGCGCGGCGGCTGCGGCAGGCCGCCGAGCAGGTCGAGCACGCCCAGCGGATTGAACACGTCGCACTCCAGCACCTGCACCGGTGCGGCGGGCGGATGGCGGCGGAAGTGCTCGAGGTGCGCGTGGCGGTGGTCGGTCAGCAGCAGCACCGGCACGCCCAGGCGCTGCGCGGCGGGGAGGAAGCCATCGGTCACCGCCGGGTGGCAGACGTGGCTGAGGAGCAGCAGGTGAGCGTCGTGCGAGGTCATGTGCGGGTCTCGTCGGGCGCAGGCGCACGCACGCCGCCGGCGCGGCCGCGCGGAGGCGGACACGGGAGGCATGCGCCGCGGCTGCGGCAGGGTCGCGTGGTTGCCTGGCGCATCGCATCGGGCGCGCGCTGGGTAGGGGAAGGACGCGG
>NZ_AQOJ01000450.1:0-4602 GCF_000364685.1 Xanthomonas sp. SHU 166 | reverse complement strand
GACCCTACACGCCACGCACCAATGGCAAGGCCGAACGGCTGGTGCAGACCAGCCTGCGCGAATGGGCTTATGCGCGCTCCTACATCAACTCCACGCAACGCGCCAACGCCTTCTCGGGCTGGCTGCATCATTACAACTGGCATCGACCACACGCCAGCCTCGGCTACAAACCTCCCATCTCCCGAATTCCACTGAACAACGTGGTGGGTTTACACACCTAGATCGGATCGTGGTACGCGGTGAGGAAGGCGCGCAGCGAGGCCGGCTTGAGCGGCTTGGTCAGCAACCGGTAGCCGCGCTCGCGGGCCTGCAGCTTCAGTTCGTCGCGGCCGTCGGCGGTGAGCAGCGCGCCGGCCACCGGTCCGGGCATCGCCGCGCGCAGCGCATCCAGGGTCTCCAGGCCGTCGAGCCGGTCGTGCAGGTGGTAATCGACCAGCATCACCTGCGGCGCGCACGCGGCCTGCGCCAGCGCCTCGTCGACGGTGCTGGCGCAGATCACCTCCACCTGCCAACGGCCGAGCAGCGCGCGCATGCCGTCGAGGATTTCCTGATCGTTGTCCACGCACAGCACGCGCAGCCCGGCCAGCGAATCGGCCGCGGCCGCTGCGCGTGGCGCGCGTTGCAGCGCCTGCGGCGGTGGCGCCGCCCGCGGCACGGTGATGGAGAACATGCTGCCGTGGCCGACGCGGCTGCGCGCATCCAGGTCGTGGCCGAGCAGGCGCGAGATGCGCTGGCAGATCGACAGGCCCAGGCCCAGCCCCTGCTCGCCCCAGTCGAACGGCTGCTGGTAGCGCTGGAACTCGTCGAAGATCTGCTGCATGTGGTGCGGCGGGATGCCGGGGCCGGTGTCCCAGACCTGCAGTTCCAGCGCCGCGCCGCGGCGGCGCATGCCCAGCACGATGCGGCCCTGGCGGGTGTAGCGCAGCGCGTTGGCGAGGAAGTTCTGCAGCACCCGGCGCAGCAGCCGGCGATCGCTGCGCACCCACAGCGGCCGCGCGTACACGTGCAGGCGCAGGCCGCGGCCGGCGGCGATCGGGCTGTACTGCGCGGCCAGTTCGCGCAGCAGCAGGCCGGCATCGACGTCCTCGATGGTCGGGCGCAGGCCGCCGGCATCCAGCCGCGACACGTCGAGCAGGCCGTCGAGCAGTTCCTCGGCCGCGCGCAACGAGGCATCCACGCGCTCGGCCAGATGCCGCTGCTCCTCGCTCTGGTGCGCATCGCGCAGGGCCGAGGCGAACAGGCGCGCGGCGTTGAGCGGCTGCAGCACGTCGTGGCTGATCGCGGCCAGGAAGCGGGTCTTGGATTGCTGCGCCAGTTCGGCCTCGCGCGAGCGCTCGGCCACGCGCTGCTCCAGGGTCTCGTTGGCCTCGAGCAGCGCCTGCTCGGCGCGCTTGTAGTCGGTGATGTCGTTGTAGCTGGTGACGTAGCCGCCGCCGGGCAGCGGCTGGCCGCGCATCTCGATCACCTTGCCGTCGCTGCGGGTGCGTTCGAACACGTGCGGGGTGCCGGCGCGCATGTGCGCGATGCGGCGGGCGATCTGATCCTCCACCTGGCCGCCGCCGAGTTCGCCGCGCTCGGCGTTGTAGCGGATCAGGTCGGCGACCGGCCGGCCGACGTAGAGCATGCCGTCGGGATAGCCGAACATCTGCTGGTAGCGCCGGTTCCACGCGGTCAGGCGCATCGCCGGATCCACCACGCTGACCCCGGCGCTGATGTTCTCCAGCGTGGTGGACAGGATCTCGCGGTTGAAGCGCAGTTCCTGCCCGGCCTCGTCGAGCACCGCCACCACCTCGCCCAGGTCCATGCCCGAGCCGCGCAGCAGGCTGGTCAGCACCAGACGCGCGGAGGCCGCGCCGATCGAGGCGGCAAGCAGGCGTTCGGTGAACTGCACCCAGACGCGGTCGGCCACCGCAGTGGGCTGCGGCTCGCGGCCGAGCAGTTGCGCCTGTTCGGCGAAGGCGCGGCGGGCATGACGATCCCCGACCATGCGCTCGGCCAGCGCCTGCAGGTCGACCACGCGCACCTGCCCGAGCCAGTCGCCGGCCACCGCCGGGCGCTGCGAGTACGGCTCCAGGAACGGCGCCGCGCGCAGGCGCTCGTCCAGGCCCGGCCGCCAGCGTGCCGACACCAGCATCATCGTGCCGACGTTGACCAGCAGCGACCAGAAGGTGCCATGCGCCAGCGGGTCCCAGCCGCTCATGCCGAACAGCTGCTGCGGGCGCAGCCAGGAGATGCCGAACGGCCCATCCAGCAGCCACGCCGGCGCCAGCCAGCCGGCCTGGGTCAGCGCCGGCAGCAGCAGGGTGTAGATCCAGGTGGCGAAGCCCAGCACCATGCCGGTCTCCACGCCCTTGCGGCTGGCGCCGCGCCAGTACAGGCCGCCGATCACGCCCGGTGCGAACTGCGCCACCGCGGCGAAGGCCATCAGGCCGTAGGACGCCAGCGTGCTGTCGTTGCTGCTGCTGCGGTAATAGCCGTAGGCGATCAGCGCCAGCAGCAGGATCGCCAGGCGGCGGATCCACAGCACCTTCGAGGCCACGTCGGCACCGGCCGCCTGGTGCCCGCGGCGGCGCAGCAGCACCGGCATCACCAGGTCGTTGCTGATCATCGTCGCCAGCGCGATGCTGGAGACGATGACCATGCCGGTGGCGGCGGAGAACCCGCCCACGTAGGCGACCAGCGCCAGCGCGGTACGGCTTTCGGCCAGCGGCAGCGCCAGCACGATGCTGTCGTCGGCCACGTCGCCGCCGCCGAACAGGGCGATGCCGGCGGCGGCGATCGGCACCACCATCGCCGAGATCAGCACCAGATACAGACCGAACAGCCAGCGCGCCTTGCGGATGTCGCCGACGTCGCTGCACTCCACTACCGCCACATGGAACTGCCGTGGCAGGCACACCAGCGCCAGGAAGCTGAGTAGGGTCTGCGAGATGAAGCCCACCGGCGGGGTGTTCTGGAACAGCGTGCGTGCCGACGCCATCACCTGGCCGCCGTCGCGCACGGACAGCCACACGTAGGCGAACACGCCCACCGCCACCATCGCCAGCAGCTTCACCACCGACTCCAGCGCGATCGCCAGCATCATGCCGTGGTGGTGCTCGGTGGCATCGACCTGGCGAGTGCCGAACAGGGTGGCGAACAGCGCCATGCCCAGGGCCACGTACAGCGCGGGGTCGGCGTAGAACGGCGCACCGGCGCTGGACTGGCCGCTGAGCACCTGCAGGCTCATCGCCACCGCCTTGTACTGCAGCGCCAGGTACGGCACCACGCCGACCAGCGCGATCACCGCCACCAGCGCGGCCAAGCGCCGCGAGCGGCCGTAGCGCGAGGAGATGAAGTCGGCGATGGACACCGTATTCTCGCTGCGCGCGATCAGCGCCAGGCGCTCGACGATGCGCCAGCCGAACAGCAGCATCAGCAGCGGGCCCAGGTAGATCGGCAGGTAGCCGGCGCCGTTGCGCACCGCGCTGCCGACTGCGCCGTAGAACGTCCACGACGAGCAGTACACGGCCAGCGCCAGGCTGTACACCGCCGGCCGCAGCCACGGCCGCTCCGGGTACAGCGGACGGCGATCGCCCCACCACGCCACCGCGAACAGCAGCGCCGCATAGCCGACCGATACCAGCAGCAGGATCCAACTGGAAACCAAAGGCGAGCCCCCACGACGATGCGTGCAGTCTAGAGGGTGGGATGCGTTTCGGCGTAGTCGGGAGTTCGGCTCGCTGCGTCTGGCCTGCGTTGCGCGTGCACCATGCCTGGTTGCCGCGGGGCAGGTGAGGCGGCGGCTGCCCATACACTTAACCGCGCTTCCCTTGGCAGGCATACCGCAGGCTTTGCTTCGGCTGTGGAAAGCGCTTCTTTTGGTTTTTCTTTAGCAGAAGCAAAGCTTTCGCCTTGCGGCGAGTTCCTTTTCTTTGCTTGTGCAAAGAAAAGGAACCAAAAGAAAGCACACCCTGCCTTGCGCCCTCCGCGCTGCGCGCTCCGGGTCCGCGTCCATCACGGGGATCCGCGGAAGGGGCATCCTGCCCCTGCCGCGGACGGCGCACATCCATGTACGCCGCCCTTCGGGTTTTTCCCCGCGCTGGCCGCCGCTTCGGAAGGGAACCCGATAAGGCAAAGGCAACAACCAAAGCAACCGCAACCGCCATCATGGAACTGCAAGCCCCGCGTAGGAGCAGCTTCAGCCGCGACAAACGAAGCCGCGATGGTCTAAAGACCCGACGTGCGCCTAGCGCCCTATCTTTCTCCAAGATGCTTCCTCCCATGGCAGCAACCGCTTCACGCGCGTGCCTGCCGTGTCCAGCAAGGGCAACATCCAACCTGCAACCAGCCACGGCAGCCCCACCGGCGCTCGGGCTAAGATGCGCGCGGTGACCACCTGCGCCCGCTCCCGCTGATGTCCGGCATCCCGGCCGCCGTGCCGACGCCCCCGCCGTCGCTGCAACAGCAGACGCAGCGCCTGCTCGCGCAGGTGCAGCAGGCGCAGTCGCGCCAGGCGCAGGCCGATGCGGAGGTGGAGCGGCATCTGCCGGCGGTGGAGCAGGCGGTGGCCGCGATCCGGCGCCGGTTCGCTGCGCACGCCAGGATCGCGGCGCGGGCGGC
>NZ_AQOJ01000449.1:0-886 GCF_000364685.1 Xanthomonas sp. SHU 166 | reverse complement strand
TCATGAACGTGCCCATGTTGCCTTGCCAGACCGCTGCCGCGATCGTGCGCGCAGTACCGAAACGCAGCAGACCTATATACATAGGAGATCATCTTTAAGCATCTAAATCAGTACCTCCGAAACACAGGCTCAGAGCAACCGATATAGATAACCTCGCACCGCATGCCGGCGTTTTTTGCCAAGCACCTTTTGAGCACGCCATCACTCGCCATTTCCCTTGTAGGCGCCGAAACAAATTGCGCCAAGCCAATGGGGCTTGGCTTGTCCCCATCTCTCGGCTCACCGATGGCAGCACATTGGTTTTGATACGTAATGGCCACACTACAATTAGTTGGCCCCTTCTTGGCGCACCGTTCTAAAGCCTGTTGCTCGGCTTCGGATTTAGACATAGCCCCCGTTGGCACGCCGTAGTAGGGGATGGAGTCCACTCTCCCGACCGCGATAGCCCCCCAAGTCTTGAGCCACTTCCCAGTGGGTCGAGCCTCTTGTGAAACAGTGGAATTTTGCTGAGGAATCGGTGCACAGCCCGCCGTACCCTGGCCGCCAATAGGGTATTGCCCGGGAGGGCAATTTCCTTCAGCAGTCGCAGCAGCAGAAATGAAGAGTAGTGCTAGAAAGAAAAAAATCCGCGCCCCAGTCATTTTCACCTCGAATTAGAAAGTGAAACTTTCATTAAAATACGACTTCAGGTCTAGCCCAGACGATCAGCGTTCCTCTGACTGGCAATACCACGCATACCAGTTTCCTGATTCGGAGCGATGCTGGAAGAAGGTGGCACCCTTGTTGAACTTAGATCAGCGGGCGACTCGGACCCACTGCTAGTCCGACTATTGGGAGCCACGCGCTCCGGCGTGTAAGACCCCGGCGGCTGCCCCTGCGGCCCCGG
>NZ_AQOJ01000448.1:0-772 GCF_000364685.1 Xanthomonas sp. SHU 166 | reverse complement strand
TGGGGTCGGCGGCACCGCACTGGGCGCCAGCGCCGATGCCAGCGGTTTCGCCGCCTCGGCGGTGGGCGTGGGCGCCTACGCCGGCGGTGCGCAGGCGTCGGCCTTCGGCGCGGTGGCCAACGCCACCGGCGACTACGCCACGGCGGTCGGCACGCAGAGCGTGGCCACCGGCACCAGCAGCGTCGCGGTCGGCGGTCCGGCCGACCTGATTCCGGGGCTGGGCCTGTTCGTACAGACCCAGGCCAGCGGCGCCAATGCCGCCGCGTTCGGCGCCGGCGCGATCGCCTCGGGCGACGAATCCACCGCCAGCGGCAGCATGACCGAGGCCTCGGGCCTGCAGAGCACCGCGCTGGGCTACTTCGCCTATGCACCGGGCGACCATGCCAGCGCGCTGGGCGCGCAGTCCTGGGCCAGCGGCGCCAACAGCACCGCGCTCGGCTACTACAGCACCGCGTTTGCGGCCGACAGCGTGGCGCTGGGCGCCAACGCGGTGGCGCGCCGGGCCAACACGGTCTCGGTCGGCGATGCCGGCAGCGAGCGGCAGGTCGTCAACGTCGCCGCGGGCACGCAGTCCACCGATGCGGTCAACCTCGCGCAGCTGGATGCGGTGCGCGCCACTGCCGAAAGCACTTCCAAGTTCTTCGCCCACAGCGGCGGCGGCACGGTCGGCGCCTATGCCGACGGCGCCGGCGCGCTGGCTGCCGGCGATGCGGCCAATGCCTACGGCAGCGGCGCGGCGGCGTTCGGCAGCGGCGCGGCGGCGATGGGCGAT
>NZ_AQOJ01000447.1:0-4967 GCF_000364685.1 Xanthomonas sp. SHU 166 | reverse complement strand
CGACTGGAAGACCTGGCTGCTGTGGGCGCTGCTGGTCGGCGGTGCGCTGCTGGTGGTCGGTTTCGCGCTCAGCCTGCTGCGCAAACCCGGCGCCGGCGAGGGCACGGGCTGATCGATCCCGCGGCGACGGCGCGCACGCCGCGCCGCGCGCGCGGGGCAGCGCACCGTCCTCCACCGATTTGCCGCTGTGCGGCCGACGCCGGACAATGGCGGTTTCGCCGCTGCGCGGCGATCGGCCGAACGGCGTGCACCCGACGTTCCGATGCCGACGCCGATACTGCACCGATGGCGCGGTTTTCCCTTTGCAACCCCACGAAAGCGAGCAATCACATGTCCATCCTGCGAATGACCGATCTCGACCTGTCCGGCAAGCGCGTGCTGATCCGGCAAGATCTGAATGTGCCGATCGACAATGGCCTGATCACCTCCGAGCAGCGCATCCTGGCCTCGGTGCCGACGCTCAAGCACGCGCTGGAGCAGGGCGCGGCGGTGATGGTGACCTCGCATCTGGGCCGGCCCAAGGAAGGCGTGTGGACCCAGGAGGATTCGCTGGAGCCGGTGGCCATCCGCCTGGCTGCGCTGCTCGGCGTCGACGTGCCGCTGATCCGCGACTGGGTCGATGGCGTGGACGTGCAGCCCGGGCAGATCGTGCTGCTGGAGAACTGCCGCATGAACGTCGGCGAGGGCAAGGACGACGAGGCCCTGGCGAAGAAGTATGCGGCGCTGTGCGACGTGTTCGTGATGGACGCGTTCGGTACCGCGCACCGTGCGCAGGCGTCCACCCATGGCGTGATCAAGTTCGCCCCGGTCGCCGCCGGCGGCCCGCTGCTGATGGCGGAGCTGGATGCGCTGGCCAAGGCGCTGGAGCAACCGGCCAAGCCGCTGCTGGCGATCGTCGCCGGCAGCAAGGTCTCGACCAAGCTGGAGCTGCTGTCCAACCTGGTGGACAAGGTCGATCAGCTGATCGTCGGCGGCGGCATCGCCAACACCTTCATCGCCGCGGCCGGGCATGCGGTCGGCAAGTCGCTGTGCGAGCCGGATCTGCTCGACACCGCGCGCAAGATCGTGGCCGATGCCAACGCGCGCGGCGCGGCGATCCCGCTGCCCAGCGACGTGGTGGTGGCCAAGCAGTTCATGCCCGACGCCGAGGCCACGGTGAAGGCGGTCACCGACGTCGCCGACGACGACCTGATCCTGGACATCGGCCCGCAGACCGCTGCGCACTACGCCGAGCTGATCGCCAAGGCCGGTACCGTGGTCTGGAACGGCCCGGTCGGCGTGTTCGAGTTCGACGCCTTCGGCAAGGGCACCGAGACCCTGGCGCGGGCGATCGCCGCCTCGTCGGCGTTCTCCATCGCCGGCGGCGGCGACACCCTGGCCGCGGTCGACAAGTACGGCATCGCCGATCAGGTCAGCTACATCTCCACCGGCGGCGGCGCGTTCCTGGAGTTCCTGGAAGGCAAGACCCTGCCGGCGGTGGCCGCGCTGCAGGCGCGCGGCGCGTGAGCGCCGCCGACGTCCTGTTCTTCGACCTGGACGGCACCCTGGTCGATTCGGAGGCCGGCATCGTCGGCAGCCTGCGCCATGCCTTCGCCGAACTGGGCCAGCCGCTGCCGACCCCGGCGCAGTTGCGCGCCTGGATCGGCCCGCCGCTGCGCGACAGCTTCCAGCAGCACTTCGGCGGCGATGCGGCGTTGGTGGAGCAGGCGTTGACGCTGTACCGCAGCCGCTACGACAGCCACGGCTGGCGCGAGCACACGGTGTTCCCGGACATCGGCGCGGCGGTGGAGGCGATCGCCGCAGCCGGGCATCGCCTGGCGGTGGTGACCTCGAAGAACGAGCGCTTCGCGCGGCGCATCGTCGAGCAGTTGCCGTTCGGCGCTCGCTTCGAGGAGATCGTCGGTGCCAGCGACGACGGCGCGCGCCGGGCCAAGCCGGACCTGATCGCCGAGGCGCTGCGCCGGCTCTCTGTTGTGCCGGCGCAGTGCCGCATGATCGGCGACCGGCGCATGGACATCGACGGCGCGCGCCATCACGGCATGCGCAGCATCGGCGTGCTGTGGGGCTTCGGCGATGCCGAGGAGCTGCGCCAGGCCGGTGCCGATGTGCTGGCGCAGTCGCCGGCGCAGTTGCCGGCGCTCGTCGCGGCCTGAATGGGCACGTGCGCCGGTGCGTCCGGCGCACAGGGCGCTGGCTGCGCATGCTGCGTCGCCTGGCGTGAGCCTGCCCGCGCGGTGTCCGCGTGCCGGCGGCTGTTGGCGTGGCATGACCACATACTGTCCCGCATTGTCCGCACGCTATGCCGGGCCGCGCGTGCGTCTATGCCGAAATGCCATGCTGTGTGATGGGCGCGTGTGCTAGCTTTGAGCGCTTTTTCCAAGGATGCCATCATGATCGAACGCCAGCGCCGCACCAAGATTCTCGCCACCCTCGGTCCGGCCACCGACCCGCCCGGCGTGCTTGAGGATCTGTTCCGCGCCGGCGTCAACGTGGTGCGGTTGAACTTCAGCCACGGCGATCCGTCGGGCCAGGCCAAGCGCGCCGCCGAAGTGCGCGCCGCCGCGGCCCGCGTCGGCGCCGAGATCGGCATCCTCGCCGACCTGCCCGGTCCGAAGATCCGCATCGAGCGCTTCGCCCAGGGCAAGGTCTCGCTCAAGCTCGGCGACCGCTTCGACCTCATCGCCGACCCCAATGCCGCGCCGGGCGACGCCAGCCAGGTCGGCGTCAGCTACCTGGGCCTGCCGCAGGACGTGGCGCCGGGCGACGTCCTGCTGCTGGACGATGGCCTGATGCAGCTGAAGGTGGTCGAGGTGCAGGGCGAGCGCATCGTCACCAGCGTGCTCAACGATGGCGTGCTGTCCGATCGCAAGGGGCTCAACAAGCAGGGTGGCGGCCTGTCGCTGGGCGCACTGACCGAGCGCGACAAGGAACTGATCGGCATCGTCGCCAAGATCGGCGTGGACTTCATCGCGGTGTCGTTCTGCCGCAACGCCGAGGACATGAACGAGGCGCGGCGCATCGCCCGCGCGCACGGCTGTGACGCGGCGCTGGTGTCCAAGATCGAGCGCACCGAGGCGATCGAGAACCTGAGCGAGATCGTCGAGGCCTCGGACGTGGTGATGGTCGCGCGTGGCGACCTGGGCGTGGAAATCGGCGACGCCGAGCTGCCCGGCCTGCAGAAGAAGATCATCAAGGAATCGCTGGCGCAGAACAAAGTGGTGATCACCGCCACGCAGATGCTGCAGTCGATGGTGGAAAGCCCGATCCCGACCCGCGCCGAAGTGCTGGACGTGGCCAACTCGGTGATCGACGGCACCGACGCGGTGATGCTGTCGGCCGAGAGCGCCGCCGGCGCCTATCCGATCCGCGCGGTCGAGGCGATGGCGCGCATCTGCCTGGGCGCCGAGCGCCAGTTCGAGACCGAAACCGACTTCGGCATGGCCCCGCGCAACCTCGAGCGCGCCGACCAGGCCATCGCCATGGCGACGATGTTCCTGTCCCAGCATGTGGGCGTGCGCGCGATCGTGGCGATGACCGAATCCGGCGGCACCCCGCGTTACCTGTCGCGCTTCCGCGCCAAGGCGCCGATCTTCGCGGTGACCCGCCACGACGGCGCGCGCCGGCACATGGCGATGATGCGCGACGTGTTCCCGATCAACTTCGACAGCCGCGGCCTGACTCCGCGCGAGGCCGCGCGCGGCGCGATCCGCGTGCTGGTCGAAGCCGGCCTGCTGGCGCCGGGCGACCGCGTGGTGTTCACCAGCGGCGAGCACATGGAAACCCACGGCGCGACCAACACCCTGCGCCTGCTCGAGGTCGGCCCGGACGGCCGTGCCAGCGGCCTGGGCGAACTCTGAAGGACGCGGCGCGGCGGCTCCGGCCGCCGCGCCGTCGGCAATACCTGTTCGATCGCGCATGGAACGGCGCGGCGCCCTCCCGTTCCCTGATCGTGCGACACCCCCATGACGTCCCCAAGCGCGCACGCCGAACTCGGGCTGGACCTGCCCGAGCGCCCCGGCACGCATTGCCTTGAACACCTGATCCAGGCCTCGGCCACGCGCGAGCTGGTGGTCACCGAGGATATCCGCGACCGCCGCGGCATCCTGCTCGTCGCCAAGGGCCAGCGCATCAACGCCGGCCTGCGCGAGCGCCTGATCGCGCGGCGCCTGCTGCGTCCGCTGGAATCCTCGCTGGCGTTCTGCGAGGAACTGCGCCCGAGCGAAGTGCAGCTGGCCGCGCAGCGCGAACTGGACGAACACCCGCATCTGCGGCAGTTGCTGGGCGAGCAGGCGCAGCCGGTGATGGCCATGCTGGCCCGCGCCCGCACGCTGGGCGCGCCGGGCACCTTGCTCACCACCCTCGGCCAGACCCGGCCGGCCGCGTTCTCGCACGCGGTGCGGGTGGCGATGCTGGTGTCCTGGCTGGCGGCGCTGCTGTCGCGCTCGGATGCGGCGATGCGCGAGGCCGCGGAAGTCGGCCTGCTGCACGATCTCGGCGAGATGTACGTGGATCCGGTGGTGCTGGAGATTCCGGAGGCGCAGCAGGACTTCGCGCAGTGGCGCATGCGCTGCGTGCACCCGGTGATCAGCGCCGCGCTGCTGGGCGAATCCGGCGTGTACTCGGCGCAGCAGGCCGCGGCCGCGCGCGAGCACCACGAACGCATCGACGGCTCCGGCTATCCGGTCGGCGCGTCGGCGCTGTCGCCGCTGGGCCGGTTGATCTCCTGTGCCGAAGCGCTGGATGGGTTGTTCGAACGCGAGCAGGGCCATGCGCAGGCGCTGGCGCGGATGCGCATCGCGCTGCGCGTGGTGCCCGGACAGTTCCCGCGCGACGTCGTCGACCTGCTGACCGAGCGCCTGCGCGACTGCGCCCTGGAACAGGCGCCGGCGCACGATCCGCAGCACCTGCGCGAGGTGGTGGCGGCCCTGCTCGACGGCCTGGAGCGGGCGCGCGACGAGGCGTTGCGG
>NZ_AQOJ01000446.1:0-5593 GCF_000364685.1 Xanthomonas sp. SHU 166 | reverse complement strand
GCAGCGCGGCGGCGACCTGCGCGAGGACGAGCGCGCGGCCTTGCAGCATCTGCTGCTGTTGATCGTGGGCTACATCATGGCCATCCACGATTCCGGCGCCGGCAAGATGGTCGAGCAACTGCCGTGGCTGATCGCCGCGCCGGAAGCGGCCGAGGAAGTCGATCGCGTCTGCTGCGAACTGCGCTGGCAGCTGCCGGGGCTGCGCCACCACGCCGCGTTGCTGGCGCACCGCCGCGCGCGCAGTGCCGACGACTGGCAGCCGTTGCTCGATGCGCTCGACATCGCCTTGCCGACAGCGCAGGGCGCGCCTGCGCCGGTGCCGGCCCTGGACGCCGCGCCGCTGCAGACCGCGCAGGCCGAAGAAGAGGCGCAGTGTGACGCAATGACGGATGCACTTGGCTGACGTGCCGGGAACATGCACGGTCTACGCCTGTAACCGCTTGCAATTCCCGCGGTAACGGAATGCATGCAGGCCGGCCCGGTATAATGGGCGTTCCCCCGCTGCAGCCATCAGGAACCGTATGAGCATCGAACAGCTTGCCGAAACCGCACAGGCAATGGTCGCCCCGGGCAAGGGCATCATCGCGATCGACGAATCCACCAGCACCATCGCCAAGCGCTTCGCCGGCGTGGGCATCGAGAATGTCGAAGAGAACCGCCGTGCCTACCGCGAGCTGCTGCTGACCACGCCCAAGCTGAGCGACCACATCTCCGGCGCGATCCTGTACGACGAGACGATCCGCCAGAAGACCAAGGACGGCGTGCCGTTCGCCAAGTACATGGCCGAGCACGGCATCATCCCCGGCATCAAGGTCGACAAGGGCACGCATCCGCTGGCCGGCATGCCGGGCGAACTGATCACCGAAGGCCTCGACGGCCTGCGCACACGCCTGGAGGAGTACTACAAGCTCGGCGCGCGCTTCGCCAAATGGCGTGCGGTCATCACCATCGGCGAGGACATCCCGTCGGGCGTGTGCATCGAGACCAATGCGCATGCGCTGGCCCGTTATGCCGCGCTGTGCCAGGAGCAGGGCCTGGTGCCGATGGTGGAGCCGGAAGTGCTGATGGACGGCGACCACGACATCGAGACCTGCTACGAGGTCACCGAAGCCACGCTGCGTTCGCTGTTCGGCGCGCTGTACGAGCAGAACGTGGTCCTGGAAGGCACCATCCTCAAGGCCTCGATGGTCATCGCCGGCAAGGATTGCGACGAGCAGGCCAGTGTCGAGGAAGTGGCCGAGTCCACCGTGATGTGCCTCAAGAGCACCGTGCCGGCGATCCTGCCGGGCATCGTGTTCCTGTCCGGCGGCCAGACCGACGAGCAGTCCACCGCGCACCTCAACGCGATGAACCAGCTCGGCAACCTGCCGTGGCCGCTGAGCTTCTCCTACGGCCGCGCCATGCAGCAGGCCGCGCTGAAGCTGTGGGCGCAGGACATGAAGGGCAATTTCGCCAAGGCGCAGCAGGTGGTGTACGAGCGCGCCAAGGAAAACGGCCTGGCCGCGCTGGGCAAGTGGCAGGGCTGATCGGCCCCGCAACGCCTGCGAGGAAAGAAAAACGCCGGCATCGCCGGCGTTTTTCGTTTCGGGGCCATCGTGTTGCGGGAGCCGGCAGCGGAGCTTGCGCACTGGTGGCCAGGCCGCAGGGCGCGTCGGCGAGGCACGCCGCGGCGCTCAGGGCGCCAACGCCGCCGGCGCGTGGAAGCGATAGCCGCTGTTGCGCAAGGTCTTCACCGGCAGCGGGCGTCCGCTGATTTCCTCCACGCGGCGCCGCAGGCGGTACATCTGCGTGTCCAGCCGCCGCCGGTCGTACTCGAGGAAGTTCACCCCCAGCGCGTCGGCGATCTCGCGGTGGCCCACGCTCTCGCCGGCATGGCGCATCAGGCAGGCCAGCACCAGCAGATCCTGGTGCGACAGCGGCACCGGCGGCGCGTTGGGAACGTTCAGGCGTGCGGCGGCCAGTTCCAGGACCCAGCGCGCCGCCGGTGGCGGCAGGGCCAGGCGCCGGCCCAGCGACGCCAGGGTGGCGGCGAGTTCGTCCAGATCGACGCCCTTGCCCAGGTAGTGGTCCACGCCGAGTTCCAGTCCCGCGATGCGGTCGCTGGCGGTGTTGCGTGCACTGAACACCACGATGCCCAGCCGATGGCCGGCACGCCGCAGTTCACTGACCAGTTCCAGGCCGCTGCCGTCGGGAAGACCGACGTCGATCACGGCCATGGTGTGGCGCGCCGGATCGAATCGTTGCCGGAAGCCGGCGATGCTGTCCACGCAGAGGACGACGTAGCCCAGATCCTGCAGGAACTCGCCGAGTTCTTCGCACAGCACCGGCTCGTCCTCGAGCAGGATCACCTCGGACATGGAGTCGCGTCCTCGCGCAGTGCGGTTTGCTGTAACGTCATCGGCTGGCAAGGGTGCGGTATGGCGAATGATGGCGCAATGGTGGCGCTGGCTGGTGGGCGCATGGCTCGTGGTGGGCGTGGCCGTGGCCGCCGACGCGGCGCCATCCGCGGTCGCGGCGCTGCCGCTGACCAGCGCGCACCAGGATGCGAGCGGGTATCTGCAGCGCCTGGACGATCCGCACGGCCGACTGGACGTGGTGCAGGCCGCCGCCGCGACCGGCTGGACCCGGCTGCCCGACGGCCTCAACGCGGGATTCGCCGACGGTGCCGTGTGGCTGCGCCTGCCTGTTCATGTCCAGAGTGTACCGCCCGGCGGCTGGATGATGCGATTGAGCAATGCCTTGCTCGACGACGTGCAGGCCTACGTGCGGCCCGAGGGCGGCGCCTGGCGCGCGCTGGGGGACAGCGGCGAACGCGTGCCGCGGCGCGATTGGCCGGTGGACTATCGCAGCCCGGTCTTCCAGTTCGCGCCAACGCATGCGGGCGATTACGAGGTGCTGCTGCGGTTGCGCAGCAAGAACGCGTTGGTCACCCGTCTGGACGTCTGGCAACGGCTGCCGTTCGATAACCACTCGCGGCGCGAGGGGCTGCAGTTCGGCCTGTATTTCGGCTTCTACCTGTTGCTGCTGTGCCTGCACGTGCTGTTCTGGCTCGCCACGCGCGCGCGCATGAGTGGCCTGTTCGTGGCCTACCTCGGCGGCTGCGTGTTCAACGAAGCGATGTCCATCGGCCTGGTGCAGCAGGTCACCGGCATGCCGATGGCGTGGAGCGACACGCTGTTGGGCATCAGCATCGCCTGCAGTCTGCCGGTGGGATTCCAGGTCGCCAGCCGGCAACTGAACCTGCGCGCCTTTCATCCGCGGCTGGTGCGCTGGGGCACACGTCTGCTGTGGGCGGTCGCGTTGGGGTGCGCCGTGTTCGTGCTCGCCGGCCACTACGCCTGGGGCATGCAGCCGGTGCAGTCGCTGGGCCTGCTGGAGATCCTGCTGCTGGCGGGGCTGGGGCTGCACCTGCTGTGGCGACGCTATCGGCCGGCGCTGTTCTTCGTGCTCGCGTTCTTTCCGTTCTATCTGGGGGTGATGCTGGGCTTCCTGCGCAACCTCGGATTCGTCCCGGTCAATGCGTGGACCCAGTACGCCACCACGTTCGGCACCATGCTGCACATGACGCTGCTGAGCGTGTTCCTCATCGGTCGTTACGAGCGGCAACGCCGATTGCGCGAACGGCGGCATGCCGAGGCCGCGGTGGCACTCGCGCGCAGGCACGGTCTGGCGCTGGAGCGTGACGTGGCGTTGCGCACCGCAGAGCTGCGCAACGAAATCGGCAGGCGGCAGGCGCTGGAGAACGACCTGCGCGGTTTGCTGCAGACCGAGCGCAAGGTCATGCAGGAGCAACGCGATTTCGTGGCGATGGTGTCGCACGAGTTCCGCACGCCGCTGGCCGTCATCATGACCTCGGCGCAACAGCTGGCGCGCAAGCTGGATGCGCCGCCGGAACGCAATCGCGTGCGCTGCGGCAACATCCGCGACGCGGCGCAACGGCTGCTGGCGCTGGTGGACGAGTATCTCGCCGACGACCGCATGGGCGAGGCGGCTTCGGAACTGCGGCTGCAGCCGTGCGCCCTGCGCGTCCTGCTCGACGACCTGTGCGGTGACTTCCCGCCGCAGCGCGTGGTCTGCGAGATTCTCACCGACGACGACGGTCTGCTCACCGACACCGGACTGCTGCGGGTGGCCGTGCGCAACCTGCTCGCCAATGCCGACCGCCATTGCCCGGCGGGCATGGCCATCCGCGTGCGCGTCCGCGGCGGTGCCGGAGGGCTGCGGCTGGAGGTCGCCAATCCGGGCGAACGCATCGCGCCTGCCGAACGCGAGCGGCTGTTCCAGAAGTACTACCGCGGCGAAAGCGCGCGGCATGCGCCGGGCGCGGGGCTCGGTCTGTACCTGGTCCGGCGCATCGCCGAGCGTCTCGGGGGATGGGTCGGCCTGGCCAGGCAGGCACCCGACGAGTCGGTCTGCTTCGTATTGCTGCTGCCGCGCCACCCGGATGCACAGCTCGCAGTGTCGCGCGTGCCGCCGGCGACGGATGCCTGATCGCAGGCGGCCGTGCGTATCCCGACGCCCGCTCTGCGCCAACAGCAAAAACAATCGGGCGCGGCGGCGACCGATCGCCGCGCGTTCGTGCAGAGAGCCCGGTGCCGATTCGTGTACCGGCGAGGGCCGTGACGAAAGCGGTGCCATGACCCGACGACACCGCCGCGCGGTGTCGTCAGGTCATTCCCGGCTACTGCCGGATGATGCAGCTGTCCGCGGAGGCGTTGGACGCGCCCGGGCTGCAGGCGACCGCCGGGGCGCGGATGCCGCCGTCGACGATCAGGATCGAGTCGGTAGCGGCCGTCACGGTGCCGCTGCTGCCGCCGTGTGCCGCGGCCGCCAGTTGCCTGGCCGTCTCGTCGGCCTTTTGCGGACTGGTCTCTGTCGTGCTGCCGGCATCGCTGGTCACCGTGGCGGCGGCGACCGAGGTGTTGATCGCCTGCACGGTGGTGGTGGGCAACTGGACAGCGCCGCCGCCATCGCCGTTGCCGGCGACCACGTTCAACAGGCCATCGACGTAGCTGATGGTGTAGTTGGACAGCCCTGCGCCGGTGGCGCCGGAGGCGGTGATGGCGTAGTTGCCGACCGCAGCGCCGCTGCCGGCACCGGCACTGTTCAGGGCGACGCCGGAGACGGTGTCGCGGTTGAGCAGGCCGGAGACACGGTAGCCGGTGAGGGTGGCGGTGCTGCCGACGGTCTTGCTGGCATCGCTGGCGACGATGCGCAAGGTGGCCGGATCGACGCGCAGGCTGCCGTCGACGTAGCTGACGACGTAGTTGGACAGCCCGGCGCCGGTCGCGCCGGAGGCGGTGATGGCGTAGTTGCCGACCGCGGCGCCGGCACCGACGCCGGCGCTGCCCAGGGCGACGCCGGAGACGGTGTCGCCGTTGAGCAGGCCCGAAACGCTGTAGCCGCTGAGGGTGACGGTGCCGCCGTAGGTCTTGTTGGCGTCGTTGGCGACGATGCGCAAGGTGGCCGGATCGACGCGCAGGCTGCCGTCGACGTAGCTGACGACGTAGTTGGACAGCCCGGCGCCGGTCGCGCCGGAGGCGGTGATGGCGTAGTTGCCGACCGCGCCGCCGGCACCGGCGCCGGCGCTGCT
>NZ_AQOJ01000445.1:0-4093 GCF_000364685.1 Xanthomonas sp. SHU 166 | reverse complement strand
GACAGCCCGGCGCCGGTCGCGCCGGAGGCGGTGACGGCATAGTTGCCCACTGCGGCGCCGCTACCGGCGCCCGCGCTGCTCAGCGCGACCCCGGAGACGCTGTCGCTGCCGATCAGACCGGAAACGCGGTAGCCGCTGAGGTTGAGGGTGTCGCCGTAGGTCTTGGAGCCCGAGGTCGCCGTCACTGTCAGCGTCGCCGGGGTGATGGCGATGCCGCCGGAGACCACGTAGCCGATGTCGTAGCCCTGCTGCGAGGACGCCAGGCCACCGATCTGCAGCATGCCGTTGCCGGTGGTATAGCTGCCGACGCCATTGCCTGCGGTCGCGTAGCGCAGCGACGATCCGAACAGCAGGCTGGGGTTGAAGGCGCCGCCGGCCGTATAGGACGAGATCGTGCCGCTGACACCGTTGCCGTCGTAGGTCTTGTCGAGCCCGGAGAGGCTGGTGCTGATCGTCAACGGGGTCAGGAAGCTGCGCAGCAGCGGCGTGCCCATGTGTTCGTACAGGCGCCAGGTCTGGCCGGTGCCGCCGCGGTTGTCGATCGCCCAGCCGGCATCGGTGAAGGTGGACAGCGTGTTCAACGCGCTCCAGGACCTGCCGCCGCTGATCGCATCGATGCTGCCGGTGTTGCTGCCCGCCAAGCGCAGGCCGGCGTTGATCGGATTACCGCCGATGTCGGTGGCGAAGAAGCTGGCGTTGATCGTGCCACTGTTGGTGCCGACCAGGCCGCCGACGGCGTTGCTGCCGCCTATGTCGCCGATGGCGTAGCTGGCGTTGATGATGCCGCCATCGTTATAGCCGACCAGACCGCCGAGATACTGGGTGCCGATCACGCCACGGCCGCCGGCATAGGCCGCGTTGATGGTGCCGGTCAGGTTGTAACCGACCAGGCCGCCCGCATACTCGGTGGCGGCGATGAAACCAGTGGCATAGACACGGGCCAGACTGCCTCGAGAGTTGTACCCGACCAGCCCGCCGATGTACCACGTGCCGGAAACATCGCCGACGGCGTAAGCGTCGCTGAGGCTTGTGCTGAAGAGGTTACCGACCAGTCCGCCGACATAGCTGACTCCCGATGCGCCACCGGTCGCGTGCGCGTTCGTGATGGTCCCCCTGTTCGCCACTCCGATCAGCCCGCCGACGTAGTTCGAGCCGGAGACGCTCCCGCTGGCCTGCACATTGGTGAGGGTAGCGGTGGACGCCTGGCCTAGCAGACCGCCCGCATGCGTGGTGGTCGCGGTGACGTTGCCGCTGGCCGAGGCGTTCTGGATCTGGCTCTGATTGGCGTTGCCGATCAGCCCGCCGACATGGTCGCCGCTGGCGGTGCTGGTGCTGGTCGCGCTGCCGCTGGCCTGCACGTTGCTGTAGTTGCCCTGGTAGTCGTTGCCGACCAGGCCGCCGACACTGCTGCCGCCGGAGACCGTGCTCGACGAGGACGACGCGTTGATCGTGCCGCTGGCGTTGCTGCCGATCAGTCCGCCGACGTAGTTGCCGCTGTAGGGGCCGCCGCTGCCGACCACGTTGCCGCTGGTCTGCGCGCCGGTGATCGTCCCGGCATTGTTGTAGCCAGTGAGGCCGCCGATGAAGTTGCCGGTGCCGCTCATGGTGCCGGTGACGCGGATGCCGCTGAGCGTGCCGGCATTGAAGCCGGCGACGCCGCCCACGTAGGCGGTGCCGGTGACGGTGGTGCCGGTCAGGGCGAGGTTGAGGATCCGGCTGGCGGCGCCGGTGTTGCCGAACAGGCCGACGTAGGACGTGCCGCCGCGGGCGATGGTCAGCCCGGAAATGGTGTGGTTTGTGCCATCGAGGCTGCCGGTGAAGGCGTTGTTGCTGTCGCCGACCGGACTGAAACCGGCGCTGCTCCACATGCCGCTGGCGTTGCTGCCGGCGGTCTGGCTGGCATCGATGTCGGCCGACAGGCTGTAGTTGGCCGCCATGTTGTACGCCATCAATTGCAACTGGTGTGCGTTGCCGATGGTGGTGCTGTACTCGCTGGCCAGGAACGGGCGCGTCTGCCCCTCGATCATGATCCAGGCCGGACTGCCGACGCCATCGCTGGCGACGTAGACGTTGCTGGTGCCGGCGAGCAACGCCCAGGTGCCGAGATTGCCGTAGGTGCTGTGGCTGTAACGGTTGTTGCTGCCGAAGCTGGTCAGATTGGTGGCGCTGCCGCCGCCTCCGCTGCTGATGGCATTGGCCTGGCCGGTGCTGTCGACGTCCCACGACGCATTGCTGACGCTGCCCGAATTGGCGCCGATCAGTCCGCCCACGTTGTTGTTGTTGGTGCTGATGACGGCACCCGTGGCGTAGCTGTTGCTGACGCTGCTGGAGCTGACGCTGGCACCGCCCGCGTTATTGACGCCCACGAGCCCGCCCACCGAGGCCGTTGCGGTGACGCTGCCGGTGGCGTAGGTGTTGGCGATGGTGCTCTGGTAGTTCATGCCGACCAGCCCGCCGACCATGGAACTGCTGCCGGTCACGCTGCCGGTGGCGTAGCTGTTCTTGATCGAGCCGGCGTTCTGGTTGGTTCCGACCAGGCCGCCGACGGAACTGGTGCCGCTCACGGTGCTGGTGGAATACGTGTTGGTCAGGCTGCCGCCGTCGTTGTAGCCGACCAGGCCGCCGGTGTTGCTGGAGCTGCCGGTCACGCTGCCGGTGCTGTGGGAATTGCGGATCGTGGCGCCGACGTTGTTGCCCGCCACGCCGCCGACGGTGTTTTGCCCGTTGACGCTGCCGTTGAACACGCCGTTGTCGATCAAACCCAGGTTGTAGCCGGCCAATCCGCCGATGCCGCCCGAGGTGCCGCTCACCACGCCGTCGACGGTGACGTTCTTGATCGCGCCCTGGCCGTAGCCGACCAGGCCACCGACGTAATAGCCGCCGGAGATGGAGACGTTGCCCAGGTGCACATCGCGGATGAGGCTGTTGCTGCTGGTGGTGCCGAACAGACCGACGTAACCGCTGGCGCCGGAGATGGTCAGGTTGTTGATGCTGTGGCCCAGGCCGGCCAGCTTGCTCTGGAAGGAGGACACCAGGGCGCTGCTGCGGGTGACGCCGGCCAGGTCGATGTCCTGGGCCAACGCATAGGCGCCGGGGCTGTTGAAATAGGTAGCCGCGTCGGCCAGCGAGTGGATCAGCGTGTACGCCTGCCCGTTGATCGCCAGGCTGGCGTGCGCGCCGCCGAGCGAGACGGGGGTGTTGACGTAGTAGTCGCCCGTGCCGCCGACGGTGCCGTTGTCGGTGTAGCCGCCGTAGTTCAGCACCAGGCCGGCCGTGTTGCCGGTGGCGGTGACGGCGGCATTGAGATAGATGCTGTGGTAGGCGTCCAGGGTCAGCGTGGAGTTGCCGCTCCAGCCGATCGCCGCATTGACGTTGATGTCGCCGCTGCCGTTGCTCACGGTGCCCGGGCCGCTGGCGTTGGTGTTGGAGGTGAGCACGGTGACGTTGGTGCCGCCGTTCAACGCGCCGCTGATGGTGCTGGCGGCCGCGCTGTCCACGGTCAGGTCTTCCGGGTCGACCAGCCAGGTGCCGGCGCCGCCGGGGCCGGCGCCCTTGGCGCCGACCGTGATGCCGGAGAAGTCGACGGTGTGGCCGCTGGTTTCGAGCAGGCCGCCGCTGCCGCTGCCGGCCGCGTTGGCGCGCAGCGCGCCATGCACCGCGGTGTGGCCATCGGACCAGACCACGATGGAGCCGCCGTTGCCCTGGCCGGTCGCGCTGGCATCGAGCAGCGCGCCGTCGGCGACCGTGGCCGCATTGGCGTGTTGCAACTGTTCGCCGCCCTGGTAGCCGCCGCCGATGCGCACGCTGCCGCCGGCCGCGGTGCCGCTGGCGTCGATGCGGCCAGCGACGTTCACCGCGCCATCGGACAGCAGCTGCACGCTGCCGCCGTGGGTGCCGGAGACATCGATGCGGCCGCTGCTGGCCACGTCGCCGCCGCTGCCGACCAGGCGCACGCTGCCGCCGGAGGTGTCGATGCCGGTGGCTTCGAGCGCGCCGGTGTTGTTGACCAGCAACTGCGACAGCCCGGTGCTGCCGGCCTGCAGCAGGATCTGCCCGCCATTGGCGCGCAGCGTGCCGCTGTTCTCCACCGCCG
>NZ_AQOJ01000444.1:0-8193 GCF_000364685.1 Xanthomonas sp. SHU 166 | reverse complement strand
CGCGCCGTCCACCGACTGGCTGGCCGCCGCGACCATCTGCATGCCGATCGCGCCGGCCGCGTCCATGGTCACCTTGACCTGATCGGCGGAGAGCAGGCGGATGGCGCCGCCGTCGGCGCTGATGCTGCCGCGGTTGGCGACATGGTTGCCGACGAGATTGACCGAGCCGCCGTTGCCGGCGCGGATGCTGCCCTGGTTGACCACGCTGGCGGCGCCATGGTCGCCCCGCGCGAGCAGGTAGCCGTTGTCGTCGTCGCCGGCCAGGCCCAGCGAACTGGCGACCAGGCCGCCGACGTTCACCTGCGCGTGGTTGCCGAACAGGATGCCGGCGGAGTTGATCAGGAACACATTGCCGTTGGCGCGCAGGCTGCCGTCGATGACGCTGGCGCCGCGGCTGGCGTCGATCAGGTTGAGCGCCACCGCCGAGCTGGACGGCTGCACGAACACCACGCTGGCGTCCTTGCCGACGTTGAAGCTGTTCCAGTTCAGCACCGCCTTGGCCGCGTTCTGGTCGATCTGCAGCGTGCCGCCGTTCTGCGACACGGTGGCGCCGGTGGCGCTGGACAGCGACGGCACGCCGCTGGCGTGAGCCGGCGCGGCCAGCGCACAGGCCAGGGCGAAGGGCAGCAGCGGCGCGGCCAGGCGCGCCGCGCCGGTGCCGGTGGCGCCGGCGTGGCCGGTGGCGACTTCGGAGGCGACCTGGAGCACGCCGAGGTGGCGGTTGAAGACGAGGCGGTAGATGCGGTTCATGGAGATCCCCAGGTCAGAAGGTCAGGCCGAAGCGGGCCCAGTAGCGCACATCCTTGCCGTCGCCCGGCTTGGTGGTGCCGGTGGGCTTGGCCGCGGCCAGATCGAACGAGAGTCCGTGCCAGTCGGGCAGCCGGAAGCTGAGGCCGACGCCGGCACCCTCGAAGGTGGTGACGCTGTCGTAGACCGCGCGGTTGGCGCCGTTCGGGTAGACCCGGCCGTAGTCGTAGAACACGCTGGCGGTCAGCAGCTGACCCCAGGCGCGGCCGCCGAACGGCGAGGCGGCGCCGGCGAAGCCTGGTGCGTCCACCTGGTACTCCAGGCCGGAGTCGAAGCCGCGGTCGCCGAGCGCGGCGCCGAGCGGGAAGGCGCGCACGCTGGTCGGTCCGCCCAGCGAGAACTGCTCCAGCGGGGTCAGGGTGTCGTCGCTGTACTGGCCGTTGACCCGCAACTGCAGCCGCTGCGTGGCGGTCAGCCCCTGCAGCCGGGTGTAGCTCAGGCGCGCGACCGTGAAGTGGCGGTCGTGGCGGGCGTACAGGTAATCGGTCTGCGGCGAATCGTCGTCGAGCGCGCCGCGCACGCTGAGCTGCAGCAGGTCGATGGCGTGGAGCCGGCGGTCGTCGTGGCGCACGCTGGTGCCGAGTTCGGCCACGTCGAATTTCTGCTTGGACAGCAGCACGCCCAGGCCCTGCAGGCGCGAGCTTTCCTTGACCAGGTGCAGCCAGCTCTGCACGCGCCAGGCATCGGAATTGACGAACTTCCAGTCCAGGCCCAGCGCGCTCTGCTGGGTCGGGCCCTGGATGTCGAGCGCGGCGAACGCGCCGTTGTCGAGGTTGACCACGCTGCGCGTGTAGGACGCGCTGGCGCTGAGGCCGTCGACGCCGGCGATCGGCACCTGGTAGGCGAGGCTGCCCTGCCAGGTATTGGCCGGATCCAGCGCATAGGCATAGCTGGCCGACAGGTGGTCGCCCAGACCGAGCGGGTTGTTCCAGTCCACACCCACCTGGGCGCGGTAGCGGCCGATGCTCGGGGTGCCGTAGTTGCTGGCGCCGACGCTGACCTGCAGCGGGCGCTCCTCGCTGGCCTGGATCACCACGTCGGTCTCGCCGGGGTTGGCGCCGGGCTTGAGCACGGAGGTGGCGGACACGCCCGGCAGGTCGCGGGTGTACAGCAGCGCCGATTGCAGATCCTGCTGGCGCAGGATCTGGCCCTGCAGGGCCAGGGCAGGGCTGGCGATCAGGCGGTCGTCGTAGCGGCGCGCGCCCTCGACGGTGATCTTGCCGACCCGGCCCTCGACCACGCGGATCTCGACCACCTGGTCCGGCCCCAGGGTCTGCACCGGCAGATAGGCGCGGGCGACCAGGAAGCCTGCGTCGCGATAGGCCTGGGTCAGCGTGTCGGCGATCTGCTGCAGTTGCGCGAAGCTGAGCTGGGCCGGCAGCGTGCCGCCGCCGAGTGCGCGCAGGCGCGCGTCGGCCAGCGCCTGCAGGCGCGCCGGATCGATCTGCTCGCGCGGATGGTCGCCGACCCCGGTGACGCGGATCGCCTGTACCGCGATCGGCGCCGCGGCGTCGGTGGTGCTGGTGCCGGTGGCCGGGGCGGCCTCCTGGGCCAGTGCCGTCGCGCAGGTCAGCGTCAAGGCCAGGCCGGCGGCCCACGGAAGCACGAACAGGGCATTCGCCAGCGTACTCGGACGCGGACGGCAAGAAATCGTCATGATGTTAAGGTGGCGTTAGGGTTGAGGCTCGCGCAATGTAGCCTTCCCACCGCCGATCAATCTGAGCGAATCTGAGCGCGCGATCACTCTTTGCGCGGTCCCCTGACACGGTGTCGGGATAATCCCCACAGCATGCTGTGCCAGCGCCGGGCGCTGGGCGGCCGCCATCTTAGTGAATCAGGGCGTGCCTGCGCCTGGGTGGAACGCAGGCCCTGTGGTGATTCGCGGGTACTCGCCGGGTCTCTGAGAGTGTCCGGGTCGACCGCTCAGGCTGCAGTGGCGCACTGCGCGTCGCGCAGTGCCTGCCGGTACGCCTTGGCGGTGGCGTCGTTGTAGGCCACCAGGATGATCCGCTTGGGCACCGCATGCGCGCGCTGCCAGGCGTCGGTCTCGGCCACCGCGATACGCGCGGCCTGGTGCAGCGGGTAGCCGTAGACGCCGCAGCTGATCGCCGGGAACGCCACCGAGTGCAGGCCCATCTGCTCGGCCAGGCGCAGGGCGCGCCAGTAGCAGTTTGCGAGCAAGGCCGGTTCGTTGTGGGCGCCGTCGCGCCACACCGGACCGACGGTATGCAGCACGTGCCGCGCCTTGAGCTGGTGGCCCGCGGTCGCACGCACCTCGCCGACCGGGCAGCGCACGCCCGGCTTGAGTTCCGGCAGGCGCCGGCATTCTTCCAGCAGTTCCGGGCCGGCGGCACGGTGGATGGCGCCGTCCACGCCGCCACCACCGAGCAGGGACTCGTTGGCGGCGTTGACGATCGCGTCCACGTCGAGCTGGGTGATGTCGCCTTGCCAGATTTCGATCTTCATGCGCCGATCTTTAGGGGAGCCGAATGATGGATGCGTGAGGGTGTCGCCACCCGCCGCCGCGCGCTGCCACGGCCGCTTAACCGGCCAGCGGCAAGACTGACGCGCCCCCATCTCAGCACCTGCGACATGAACCCGAACCCGCCGCCGCCACAGGTCGCCGATGCCCTCGCGCAGGGCCAGATCATCAAGGCGATCAAGCTGCTGCGCGCGCACAGCGGCATGGACCTGCGCAGTGCGAAGGAGCAGGTCGATGCCTGGCTGCTGGCCGGCGCAGCGCGCACGGTGACGGAGATGCTCGACCGCCACGCCTCCGCTGCCGCAGCAGGCGCGACACCGGCAACGTCGGCCCCGGCGCAAACGCCGACCGAGGAACGGCGCCTGCCTCCGGCGGCGGAACTGGCGCTGCGTCGCGGCGAGCGGCGCACGGCCGCCAAGTTGGTGTTCGAGCACTATCCGGACATGTCGCTGCGCGAGGCACTGGAGATGGTGCAGCGGCATCTGCGCTCGGCGCCGACGCTGGGGGCTGCCTCGACCGTGGCCGCCGGCGACCGCGGCGGGGCCTGGCGTTGGGTGCTGCTGGTGCTGTTGCTGGCTGCGGCGGCGGCCTGGTGGCTGGCGCGCTGAGGCATGCCGATGCGGCCAGTGGCTACAGCCAGCGCGCGACCTGCGCGCAGTAGCGCGCATAGGCACTGCCGAAGCGTTCGCGCAGGCGCGCTTCCTCGTAGGGGATGACCACCCGCTGCAAGGCCAGCAGCGGCAAGGGCAGCAACAGCGCCGACCACGGCCAGCCGATCTGCACGCTCAGGCCGAGGTAACTCAGGGTCAGGCTGACGTACATCGGGTTGCGGGTCAGCCGGTAGGGTCCGTGGCAGACCAGGTGCGAGGGCGCGCGCTCGGGCAGTAGGGTGGTGCGGTCGCGCGCGAACAGCACGAAGCACCAGCACGCCAGCAGTAGGCCGGCGAGCGCGACGGCGCCGCCGCCCAGTTGCAGCCAGGCCAGTGCAGCGCCCTGCGGCAACGGCAACGGCAGCGCGTGCTGCAGGCTGGCGCCGAGCAGCAGCGCCAGCAGGAAATGCGCCGGCGAGGTCGTGCGCACCAGCAACGGCACGCGCACCTGCGCACGTGCGGGCGGTGGATCGGTGCGGTCGGTTCGGTCGTGCATGCAGTCCTTCCCTGGTTCGGTTGCGGCCGCGCAAGTTTACGCGGCTGCCCACGGCGTCCGCGCGCGCGCGTCACGAATGGGCACGGGCGCGACCCGGCAGTGCCTCGTCGTGCGTGGCAGTGCGCGCAAACCCGATTACCCTAGCGCCCGTGCGGCACGTCGCCGGCGCTTGCGTTCGACGTGTCGCGTCGTTCCGCGTCAAATCGCGCCCGACGCGTCGGTCGTTCCCCCTTCCGCCACCACTGTCCCGCCTCATGCCAATCGCTTCCGCCAGCAGCACCGCCGCCCCGCGCCGCCGGGTCATCCTCGAAGACGACATCGACGGCTTCACTCCTGCGCAGCTGTTGCTGCTGCAATCGCCCGAGGTGGAGGTGCTGGGCATCTCGGTGGTCAGCGGCAACATCTGGCGCGACGAAGCGCTGGCGCATACCCGGCGCCTGCTCGAGATCGCCGGGCGCGGCGAAGTGCCGGTGCTGCCCGGCCCGGTGTTCCCGCTGCTCAACAGCGAGGTGGCCACCGAGCGCTGGGAAGCGCTGTACGGCAAGTTGCTGTGGAAGGGCGCCTGGACCCGGCAATGGGTCGAGCACGACACCGTGCAGAGCGCGCCGCGCTACCACGCCCACGACGTGGTCCCGGACCTGCCGCTGGGCAATCCCACGGTGGTGCAGGCGGCCAGCGAGCCGGCCGCCTTGTTCATGATCCGCAAGGTGCGCGAGTTCCCCGGCGAGGTCAGCATCGTCGCCACCGGGCCGCTGACCAATCTGGCCCTGGCGCAGCGGCTCGATCCCGACTTCGCCACGCTGGCCAAGGAACTGGTCTACATGGGCGGCAGCCTCAATCCGCGGCAGCGCCGCGACAGCGTCTCGGCGGCGCAGTTCGCGCGCGAGTTCGTCAATTCACCGCGGCGCGAATTCAACATCCGCTGGGATCCGGAGGCGGCCAGCATCGTGATGCGCGCGCCGTGGCGGCGCATGGTGATGGTGCCGGTGGATCCGTCCACCGCCACCGAACTGACCCCGCAGCTGCTGGCGCGGATGGGCGCCGCCGACACGCCGATCGGCCATGCGCTGCGCCGGCGCGAACCGGGCTTCCCGATGTGGGACGAACTGGCCACCGCGGTGTGGCTGCGCCCGGAACTGGCCACCGTCAGCGAGACGCTGTACGTGGACACCAACACCGAGTTCGGCGCCGGCTACGGCGACATCCTGTCGTGGGCGCCGGGCTACCAGCCGGGCCTGGGCGAACAGGCGCAGCAAGTGGTGCGCGAGGTCGACGTGGCCGCCATCGAGCAGTTGCTGGTGGAGCGCCTGACCGCGCCGCAGCCGCCGGCGCTGGGCGCGCCGCTGCCGGTCTGAGGCATGGCGAACGCGGATGTGCAGTCCGCTGCACGCCACGGCGTCTTGGTGCGCAGCGGGCTCGTCGTCCTGCCGCTCGCGTGCGGGGCAGGCGGGACGCCGGCCTGGGGTGCACTGACATGAGCGCATCCGTGCCCGACGACCGCCTCGCGCAGGCGAAGGCCTTGGTCATGGCAGCGTTCCGGGAGCCGCAGCGTGCCGATGCGCTGCTGGCCGAGGCCGAGGCACTTGTGCGTGCCGCGGCCAGAGCGGCACCCGCCGATCCACGCCCGCTCACCTGTCTGGGCGCGGTGCTGTGCGATCGCGGGCACTACCGGCGGGCAGCCGCGGCACTGCGCCGCGCCGTGCGCCTGCAGTCCGACGATCGCAGCACCTACTTCAATCTGGGCGTGGCCTTGCTCAACGTGGACCAGCAGGCCGAAGCCATGGCCGCGTTCCAACACGCGGCCAGCCTGCGCGCCGCGCCGATATCGTGGACGGCGTACTTCGATCCGCACGCACAGTAGCGATGCTGCGCCGGTGCGGCAGCGCCAGGGCGCATGCCTGCCGCTGCGCGCTTACGGCAGGCCGGCCAGCCAGTCGTCGTCGCTGCCTTCGTTGATGTCGGCGAACAGCGGCGTGGAGAAGTAGCGTTCGCCGGTATCCGGCAGCATCGCCAGGATCACCGCGCCGGGCGCCGCGGTCTCGGCCACGCGCAGCGCGGTGGCCACCGTGCCGCCGCCGGAGATACCGGTGAAGATGCCTTCCTCGGCGGCGAGGCGGCGCGACACCGTGATGGCGTCGGTGTCTTCCACGCTCAACACTTCGTCGTAGACCTCGCGGTTGAGGACCTCCGGCACGAAATCCGGCGTCCAGCCCTGGATCTTGTGCGGCTTCCATTCCTGGCCCTGCAGCAGGGCCGCGCCGGCCGGTTCGGTGGCGGTGATGTGCACTTCCGGACGCGCGAGCCGCAGCACTTCGCCGACGCCGGTGAGGGTGCCGCCAGTGCCCCAGCCGCTGACGAAATGGTCGAGCCGGCGGCCGGCGAAGTCGCGCAGGATTTCCGCAGCGGTGGTGCTGCGGTGGTAGGCCGGATTGGCCGGGTTGGCGAACTGCCGGGCCAGGAACCAGCCGTGCTGCCTGGCCAGTTCCTCGGCCTTGCGCACCATGCCGCTGCCGCGCTCGGCGGCGGGGGTCAGGATCACCTTGGCGCCGTAGGCGCGCATCAGCTTGCGGCGCTCGATCGAGAAGGTCTCCACCATCGTCGCCACGAACTTGTAGCCGCGCGCGGCGGCGACCATCGCCAGCGCCACGCCGGTATTGCCGGAGGTCGCTTCGACGATGGTGTCGCCGGGCTTGAGCAGGCCGCGCGCCTCGGCGTCGAGCACGATCGCCAAGGCGAGGCGGTCCTTGACCGAGCCGCCGGGATTGAAGGCTTCGACCTTGACGTACAGGTCCACGTGCGCCGGCGCCAGCCGCTGCAGCTTGACGATCGGGGTGTGGCCGATGGTGTCGAGGATGTTGTCGTAGATGGCCATGGGCAAGGTCTCCGGGAATGGGGGGCGGGTCAGGCGGCGTGGGCCAGGGTAGGCGCCGCCTGCTTCGGGGAAGGTGAGGGCAGCGCGTGCAGCGGTGCGGCGCCGAACCAGTGCAGGGTGTCGGCCAGCGCGGCCACTTCGCCGAGGATCAGCAGCGCCGGTGCGCGCACGGCATGCGCGCGGGCGGTGTCGGGCAGGTCGGCGAGGGTGCCGCGCACCACCCGCTGCTCGGCACGCGAGCCGTTTTCCACCAGCGCAAACGGCGTGCCGGCGGCGCGGCCGGCGGCGAGCAGGCGCGTGCGCACCGTGTCCAGGCCGGCCACGCCCATGTACACCGCCAGGGTCTGCCGTTCCTGTGCCAGTGCGGTCCAGTCCAGGGTGTCCAGCGAGGCCTTGCAGTGCGCGGTGACCAGGCGCAGCGATTGCGCGTGGTCGCGATGGGTGAGCGGGATGCCGGCGTAGGCGGCGCAGGCCAGCGCGGCGGTGATGCCGGGCACCACCGCGTAGTCCACGCCGTGTGCGCGCAGGTATTCCAGTTCCTCGCCGCCGCGGCCGAACACGAACGGGTCGCCGCCCTTCAGCCGCACCACCCGGCGTCCGCGCCGCGCGTGTTCCAGCAGCAAGGCATGGATCTGCTCCTGCGCCACGCTATGGCCGTCGGCCGACTTGCCGACGGCGATGCGCTCGGTGCCGGCCGGCACGAGCTGCAGGATCGCGGCGCTGACCAGGCGGTCGTGCAGGACCACGTCGGCCTGGCGCAGGGCGTGCAGCGCGTGGCCGGTGAGCAGGCCGGGATCGCCGGGCCCGGCGCCGACCAGGGTCACGCTGCCTGGGCGCAGCGGCAGCGCCTGCTGTGCGGCGGTCTCGGCGGCAGCGGCATTGGCCA
>NZ_AQOJ01000443.1:0-3053 GCF_000364685.1 Xanthomonas sp. SHU 166 | reverse complement strand
GGCGGGCGGCGGAGTCGGCACCGTCGACGCTGCAGGTACAGGTGCGGGCGCTGCCGGCGCCGGCGCCGTCACCGCCGCGGACGGATGCGCAGTCGGCTCCGGTGCCGGCTTGCTCTTGGGCAGGTATTCGCTCATCAGCTGGAAGAAGCGCTTGTAGAAGTCGCCGTCCTGCACCGTACTGCTGGCGACCCGCACCATCGAGTCGTCGCTGCTGCCGATCGGCAGGGACACCGAGCCGAGCACGCCGACGCCGACGCTGGCCGAGGTCGGGCTCTTCTTCAGCGCATAGCGGTCCTGCAAGGCACTGACGAACACCCAGGATTCGTCCTGCCCGTGCGCGACGCAGGACACGCGCAGTTCCAGTTGCTCATGCAACTCGTCGCTGGGCTGGAAGTTCTTGGTGCCTTCCACCGCATCGGCGGTGGCCTTGGAGACCACGTAGCCCTGGCTCAGCAGCGCGCGCCGCGCCGATTCGCAGGCCTGCGCCGGCTGCACCGGGTAGTTGCGCGAATAGGTGTTGTCGGAATTGAAGGTCTCTTTCACCAGGCCGTCCTGCTTGCGCGCGAAACAGCCGCTCAGGCCGATCGCGATCAGCGCGAGCGCGGGAATGGCGAGAACCTTGGAGGGAGCGGACATAGGCCGTTGACCGGAGAGAGGGAACCGCGGCAAAGGATAGCCGCAAGCGCGTGGGCGCGGCCTTGACGCCACCGCGGCCGCTCATCCCGCGGTTAGCGAGATGGGCGATCTGCGCCGCCGCCGCGTCAGGCGGCGGCGGGTTCCAGCGCCAGGTCCACGCGCAGCAGGCCGCCGTGGCGATCGCGACGTTCGGCGCGCAGGTAATGATGGGCGTCGAGCAGTGCCAGGGTCGGCGGCACCGCCAGCGGCTCGCCCCACAGGCTCAGCAGGAAGCCACGCGCGCGCAGCCAGTCGAGCAGCCGCAGCAGGCCGTCCAGGTCGCGCGGCAGCAGCAGGTCGACATCGCCGGGCAGGCGCGGTGCCGCCGCCGGATCCGCCAGCCAGCGCGGATAGCTGCCGTGCAGCGCAAAGACGAAACCGTCGGCGTGCAGCGCCTCCAGCAACTGCGCGGTGCCCGCCAGGTCGATGCGCTGGCGCCGGTGCTGGAAGATCAGCGCGTACTCGTGGCTGCGGTCGCTGCGGGTGTCGCCGGGCGCTAGCGGCTGCGCGGTCTCGCGCGGGTAGCACAGCACCCGCTCGGGACAGGGCGCGAACAGGCTGCCCAGGATCCGCGCCAGGTCCCAGGCCTGCGGCACCGTGGCCGCGCCAAGTTGGACGTTCTCCACCATCGCGATGCAGAAGCCATCCTCGCGCAGGTGGCGGCGGACTCCATGGAACACCGCGCGCAGGCCGTGCAGATAGGCGGCGTAGTCGGCACTGGCGTAGAGCTGGTCGGGCCCCGCCTCAGCCGGCCAGGCACAGCCGAAGTACGGCACGTTGGTCAGGCACAGGTCCACCGGCGCGGATGGCGCGTAGTGCGGCAAGCTGCCGTCCAGCACCTCGGCGTGCAGGCCCAGCCGCTGCAGCCGTTCGCGCGCCAGCCGCGCACGCGCCGCGTCGATCTCCAGGCCGATGCCGTGGCGCCCTTCCAGTTCCGCCGCGAGCAAGGTGCTGCCGAAGCCGCAGAACGGATCCAGCACACGCTCGCCCGGCGCGCTGAAGTGGCGCACGAACGGACGCATCTGCCCGACCCAGCCGCAGTCGCGCGCGCCCAGCGGATCGCGCTGGCGCAGGTCCTCCGGCAGCCGATGTTGCGGCGGATCCGGCTGCGGCGTCCACCAGCTGCGGCTATCCATGCGACGCCCGCCACAGCAGATCGCGGTCCGGCTGCCAGCCGGCGCACAGCCGGCCGTCGGCGAAGAACACCAGCTTGTAGATGTCGCCGCTGTCGTGGCGCGCGTGCATCGCCCCGTAGTCGGAGGTCTCGAACACCACCTCCATGCCGTCGGCGGTGGCCAGGCGCAGGTTCCAGAAGTAGTAGCCCTCGGTGATCTGCAGCGGCTGCAATTCGCGCCACCACGGCGCGGCCATGCAGGCGCCGAGCACCTGCTCCACCGCGACCCGCGCCTGCGTGAGATAGCGTGCGGTGCCGCCATCGCGGTAACCGTCGCCGAGCCGGGAGAATTCGCGGAAGATCACCGTACGTGCCCCGCAGGCGCGCGCCCAGTCCAGGTAGGCCGCGACGCCGTCGGCATCGGCGACGCCACCGTGCTGCAGGATGCACACCAGGCGCAACGGCAGCGCTTCGGCGATGCGTTGCGCAGTGGCGACGAACACGTCCGCATCGGCGATCGCCTCGCCGGGGCGGAAACGCATGATCGCATCGTTCTGCACCTGCTGCGGATGGTGCCGCGACAGCTCGATCCACGACAGACCGAAGCGCTGCAACGCCTGCAGCAAGACCTCACCGTGGCCGCGGGCGAAACCGGCGCCGTTGCTGTACAGCACCCGCTGTTCGACCAGCAGTCCCTCGCGCTCGGCCGTGCCCAGGGTCTGCAGCAGCTCCACGAACCAGGCTTCGTCGTCGGTCATCTCCAGCCCCGACAGCGAATGCGACAGCGGCAGCCCGCGCAGCTGCGCCAATGCCTGACGCAGTTGCGCGAAGTAGTCCGGCGGCGGCCGCAGGCTGGCCGCGGCGGTGCCGCCGGCCTGCGGCCGCAGGGTTTCCGAGCAGAAACGGCAGCGCGCCGAACACGGCCGCACCGATGCGTAAGGGGTGAAGGTCACCGGCTGCGCGACGCGGTAGTCGCGCGCGCCGATGCGCTGCTGGCGCCAGCGCGACGCATCGGCAACGGCCGGCACCCGCCATTCCAGATGCGGGGTGCTGGCGCGCAGCGCGGCGAACAGCGGCGAACCGCCGCTCAATGGCGGCGGACTCGGCAGGGACGCGTCCATGGTCGCCTCCTACAGGCGCGCGGCGTTCGCGCGCTCGCGTACCTCGGCGAAGGTCCAGTCGTGCAGCAGGCGGCCGTTCTCCCACACGGTGACCATCGCATCGTCGTAACCGGCCGGGCCGGCGACCGCTTCGGCCGACACCG
>NZ_AQOJ01000442.1:0-5775 GCF_000364685.1 Xanthomonas sp. SHU 166 | reverse complement strand
GCCACCGGCTCGGTGCGGTAGCTGCCGTACTCGCGGTGCCGCAGCAGACGCATGCGCCCGCGCTTGCTGAGCTTGCCCTTGTCGGTGACCGGATCCTTGTACACGTCGATCCAGCGGCCGTCGACGCGGGCGGCCGAGCACTTCAACGCGAACTTCTGGGTGTCCCGGTCGAGCCGTTGCAGCAACGCGCCGCCCATGCCGAAGGCCAGATTGTCGGTGGCGTAGCCGGCGCTGGTGATGCGCTCCAGGATCGCGCGGATGCTGGTCGGGTTGACCCCGTCGCCCTGGATCACCCGCACGTGGTTGAGCACCTTGTAGCCCTTGCCGTTGACGCTGTGGCCGAAGGCCTCGTCGAGCAGTTCCAGGCACTGGTGCACCACCGCCACCGGATCGCCGGAGTCCGGGCGGATCACCACGGTGGCGCCGGAGGCGATCACCTCCTCGCGCAGCGTGGTGCCCCAGTGCTCGCGGATCGCGTGGAAGATGTCGTAGCTGTCCGACACCACCGCGACCACGCCGCCGGGCTTGCCGAACTGCTTGAGCATGTTGCGGTAGGCCTCGACCTCGCGCTCGCGGCCCCAACTGGTGATGGTGCTGTGCTCGGCGGCGGGGATCGAATAGCCGGCCATCGGCTCGTGGTAGTGCGCGCGCGCCAGCAACAGCCCGGACACGGTGTCGGTGCCGAGAAAGTTGACCAGGTGCGACGCGCCACCGATCGCCGCCGATTCCAGGCTGGACACGCCGCGCGCGCCGAAGTCGTGCAGCTTGAACGGCAACTGCCCGTCCGGATCGTCGCTGGTGCGCTCCAGGAACTGGCGGATGGTCTGCTTGGCGTGCCAGCTCACCGTGGCCACGGTCACCGGATACCAGATGCGCAGCAGCAGCGTCTCCAGGTACGACGGTACCCAGTAGGCCTGCGCGTCGGTGGACTCGATGGTCATCAGCGCGTTGTGGGTCGGCACCACGCTGCCCTCGGGCACGGCGCGGATGCGGATCGGCAACTGGCCGCCGAGGCGGTCGACGATATCGCGCCAGCCCGCTTCGTTGAACGGCTCGCCGTGCGCGGCGAACAGGTCGCGCGCCTCGTCGATGTCGGCATGGGTGACGGGGCGGCCCAGCGCCTCCTTGAGGATCGACTGCAGACCGAAGAACACGGTGCGGTCGTAGACGCCGCCGCGCGATTCCACATAGAAGAACGTGGCGTCGGTGCCGGGCGGGTACTGCAGCCAGTGGCTGGCCTTGTAGCTGTCGGTGTTGAGCAGCAGGTTGTTCAGACATTGCATGACGGAAGCTCCTTCGCGTCTGGGAAAGCCGGCGGTCTGTCCGCCGGCCGGGAAGGCCGCGTCAGCCGCGGCCCAGGAAGAATTCGAGCAGGTGCAGATGGTCTTCGAACAGTTTCGGACCCATGCCCAGCACTTCGCTGACCGGCACCCAGCGCGCCTTGTCGGCGTCGTCGCCGCCGCGCACCTCGGGCAGTTCGCCGAACACGAACTCGAAGTGGAAGGCGTGGGTGATGGTGCGCCCGCGCAGGCTGCGCTCGGGGTGGTCGAACACGTGGCGGTTCTTCAGCGAGCCCTTGAGCACCGGCACCGGAATCTTCAGCCGGGTCTCCTCGCGCAGTTCGCGCAGGCAGGCGTCGAGGATGCTCTCGTGCTGGCCGACGAAGCCGCCGGGCAGCGCCCACAGGCCCTTGCCCGGCGCCGCGCGGCGGCGCACCAGCAGCACGTGCCCGGAATGCACCACTACCGCATCGGCGGTGACGAAGGTCGGCGGATACGGCGCCTCCTTCCAGGCGGCGCGGTACTGCTCGATGAACTGGTACTCGGCGAGCAGTTCGGCATACGAGGGCGAGTTCTTGCGAAACGCCTCGAGCATGTCGAACACCGGCGTCGGCACGTTGCCGCGCAGCATCAGCAGCGCGCCGTGGAAATCGATGCTGCCGGCCTCGAACAGGTAACGACGCAGCTCGGTCGCCGACAGCGTCTCGGTGTGCTGCACGTCGACCAGCGGCCACTGCGGGAATTCGCGCAGGTAATAGCTGCTGGCGTCCTTGTCCATGCCGATCAGGCCGATCCGCGCCTCGGCGCTGCCGCCGTCGCTGCGCACCGCCTCGGCCACCGTGGACTGCACCGCGGCGATCCACTGGCTTTCGTTGTACAGATGGTCGCGCAACGGCCGCAGGATCAAGCGCTCGCCGGCGCCTTCCAGCGCGGCCTGGATCATCACGCTGCGCTCGGCAACGGTCCAGGGATTGCGGATGGTACGAGGGGTCTCGGCCGAGCCGATCAGGAAGATGAGTTTCTGTCCACGCGCCAGGGCGTGGCGGGCAACGGCGGCGTGGCCGTTGTGGAAGGGCTCGAAGCGCCCGATGAACACCAGATAGTCGAACTCCATGAGCATCCCTCACGGTTGGGTGGATCGCCGCGGGTCTGTCCCTTGGCGTGAGCGGAATGCTACGCCGATGCCGCATCGCGTCAAGTGACGCACCGCGCAGATTCATCGGCCATCCAGACAGCGCTTGCGGACGTCGCGACAGCACCGCTGCAGTGCAGCGCGCGTCGCCGTGACGATCGCGCTAGCCTCGTGCGCGCCGCGGCCGCGGGGGACGGCCCGGCACGTCGCTGCGCCCACTCCTCGGGGCCGCATGACGCCCCCCTTCCCTCCTTCCATCACCGCGAGAATCGCATGAATCGATCGAGCAAGCGCGTGTCCGCCTGGCTGCTGGTGTTGTTGCTCGCCTGTCTGTGCGCGCCGGCCATGGCGCAGACCTTCGCCAAGGGCGCCGATGTCAGTTGGATCGATCAGCAGGAGAGCAGCGGTCGCGTATTCCGCAACGCCTCCGGCGCCACCACCGATTTCTTCGCGCTGCTCAAGGGCACCGGGGTCAACGCGATCCGGCTGCGCGTGTGGGTCAATCCGCAGGGGGGCTGGAACGACGGTGCCGACACGTTGAACATGGCCAAGCACGCGAAGGCGCAGGGCATGCGCATCATGATCGACTTCCACTACAGCGACAGCTGGGCCGATCCCGGCAAGCAGACCAAGCCGGCGGCCTGGAGCAACCACGACTTCGCCACCCTGGTGAAGGACGTGTATTCGCACACCAACGGCATCCTGTCCTATCTCAAGTCCAACGGCATCGACGTGAGCTGGGTGCAGGTGGGCAACGAGATCAACAGCGGCATGCTGTGGCCGGACGGCAAGACGCCCAACTTCGGCAACCTCGCGCAACTGATCAACAGCGGCTACAACGCCAGCAAGTCGGTCTACCCCAATGCGAAGGTGATCGTGCACCTGGCCAACGGCCACGACAACGCGACCTTCCGCTGGTTCTTCGACAGCCTCAAGTCGGCCGGCGGCAAGTGGGACGTGGTCGGCATGTCGCACTACCCGTCCCCCAATGCCTGGCAGAGCGCCAACACGCAGATCGCCAGCAACATGCAGGACATGGTGGCGCGCTACGGGTCGGACGTGATCGTCAGCGAGGTCGGCATGGACTGGCAGCAGGCCGCGACCACCCGCGCGATGCTCGCCGATCTGCTCACCAAGACCCGCGCACTCGGCAGCCGCGGCCTGGGCGTGTTCTATTGGGAACCCGACGCGTATCCTGGCTGGCAGGGCTACACGATGGGTGCGGTCGACAACAACGGGAAACTGACCCAGGCGCTGTCGGCGTTCAACTGATCGCCGCTTGGCAGGCACGCCACGCGGTGGTCACCGACACCACCGCCGTGCCACCATCGCGTGCTCCGCTCCTGTCGAGATCTGCCATGTCGCTGTCGTCCGCGCGCAAGCTCGCGCTTCCTCTGCTGCTGGTGCTGAGCGCGTGCATCGCGCCAGCGCAGGCGCGCACGCCCGCCGCGCCGGCCCCGCTCAAGGTGATGAGCTTCAACGTCCGCGTGCCGGTCGATACCGACGGCGACAAGCGCTGGGACGTGCGCCGCAGCGCGATGGCCGCGCTGATCCGCGCGCAGCACCCGGATGTGTTCGGCACACAGGAACTGGTCCAGCGCCAGGCCGACTACCTGGCTGCGCAACTGCCGGAGTACCGCTGGTTCGGCCCCAGCCGCGACGGCAAGGACGACGGCGAACGCATGGGCGTGTTCTACGACAGCCACGCGCTGAAGCTGGTGGACTCGGGACACTTCTGGCTGTCGGACACGCCGGAGGTGATGGGCAGCATCAGCTGGGGCCATCCGCTGCCGCGCATGGTCAACTGGGGTCTGTTCGAGCGCATCGGCGATGGCCGCCGCTTCTACCTGTTCGACACCCATCTGCCCTATCGCGACGAGGACGAAGCGGCGCGCGCCAAGGGCGCGGCGCTGATCGTGTCGCGGCTGAAGGCGCTGCCGGCGGACGTGCCGGTGGTGCTGACCGGCGACTTCAACACGGTGCCGGGCTCGCCGACCTACCGCACCCTCACCGCCAGCCTGGCCGATGCGCGCACGCAGGTGGCGCAGCCGCGCGGCCCGGAAGCGACCTTCCACGATTTCACCGGCCATCCCGACCGGCGCATCGACTGGATCCTCTCGCGCGGGCTCAAAGCAACCGACTACGCCACGCTCGACGCGCGGCCGCAGGGCCACTGGCCGTCCGACCATTTTCCGGTGATCGCCACGTTCGCCTGGCCGCAGTGAGGCGCGTGGGCCTGCGGCATGGACCGCAGGCCCGCGAACGGGAGCGGTTCCTATCTGTTCGGTATCAGCCGCGACGCGCATGACGCCAAAGGCCTTGGCGTGGCTGACCAAGGCCGCATCGAGCGCTGCAAGACAGGCAACACCTCCGGCAGAGCCAACGCAGAAGCGCGTGATCCGCGCAGTTCTTCCGTCGCAATCTCGCACCGGAAAGCATCCGGCTCCGGTAGCAGGCGGGACTGAAGTCCCTCCCACAGCAAGCAACTGCGCTGACAGAGGGCCGTGCGTCCGCAGGAGCAACTTCAGCCGCGACACGCGTCACCGGGGAACAGCCGTCGCAAGCGATCCCGAACAGCGCAACAGGGCCCGCGCCTGCCAGTTAACGATGCCTCGCTGCACCATTGCGCAAGCGCATCGTCAGAGGCGTCAGTCGTGCGCCAGCCGACGGACCCTCAGGCCGCCGGCGCCGCATGCGCGCACAGCCAATCCAGGACCTGCTGCACTGGCGGCGACGGCGCCGGTGTCGGTCGCCAGACGATCGACAACTGGCGCAGCGCCCACGGCTCCTGCAGCGGCACCGCGACCAACTGCGCACGCACGCTGACCCGCTCCAGCGCCGCCTGCGGCAGGATCGCCACGCCGGCGCCGCGCGCCAGCATGCGGCACAGCGGTTCGATGCCGTGCACCTGCGCGCGGATGCGCAGCTGGCCACCGGCACGCGTGGCATGGGTCCGCAGATGCTGCTGCAATGCGCTGTCCTCGGCCAGGCCGAGCAACTGCGCCTGCCATACCTCCGAGAACCGCAACTGCGGCGCCTGCGCCAGCGGATGCGTGGCCGCGGCCACCAGCACCAGCCGATCCTGCCGGAATGGGTGGGCCTGCAGGCCCTGCAGATCGGCGTGATCGGCGATCACCGCCAGGTCGGCGCGTTGCTCGCGCAGCGCATCGGCCGCGGCGACGCTGCCCTGTTCGCGCAGCGCCAGATCGATGCGCGGGTGCGCCACCAGGAACTCGGCCAGCAGTTCCGGCAACCATTCCGACAGCGCCGCGGTATTGGCCAGCAGGCGCACGCTGGTCGGGTGGCCGCCGGCGTACTCGCCCAGTTCGCTGCGCATCGCCTCGGCCTGCCGCAGCAACTGCC
>NZ_AQOJ01000441.1:0-448 GCF_000364685.1 Xanthomonas sp. SHU 166 | reverse complement strand
CCGGCCGCCGCTACCTGGGCAACTATGCCGACGGCGTGGCCCAATACCGCGCGCTGCTCAACGGCGGCGTCGCCGAGGCCGGCACCCTGCACCTGAGCGTGGGCGTGGCGCTGACCGCCGACCAGGTCGCCGCGCTGACCCACGACATCGTGTGGATGGTGGAACAGGAATACCAGGGCCAGAAGGTGCTGGTGCCGGTGGTGTACCTGTCGTCGAAGACCGCGCTGACCCTGCGCAGCGACGGCGCGCTGCTAGCCAGCGACAACGGCGACGTCTCGCTCAACGCCACGGCCGGCCTGAGCAACACCGGCACCATCGGCGGCGCCAACGTCAGCGCCAACGTCGGCAACCTGCTCAACCAGGGCCGGATCGTGTCCAGTGGCACCGTGGCGCTGCAGGCCAATCAGGGCCTGCTCAACCTCGGCGGCCAGATCGCCGGCCGCGACGT
>NZ_AQOJ01000440.1:0-2582 GCF_000364685.1 Xanthomonas sp. SHU 166 | reverse complement strand
CCGCCGCTCTCGGCGGGCGTGCCGCGGCCGACGAATTCCACCTGCACGCGTCCAGCCTGGTCCGCATCGGTCAGCGGCGGCAGCCAGCGCACGAACGCCACCCACAGCAGGAACACCGCGAACAGCAGATGCAGCAGCAGGCTGAGCAGCACGGCGATGCGCCGCCACCAGCGCTGGTCGTACGGCGCCGGATCCCAGTGCTGCCACCACAGCCGGCGGAACGCCTGCCACAGCGGCAAGGCCGGCAGGCGCAGGGTCGCAGGCGGCTGCGCCGACGGCATCGCCGCGATCAGTTCGGGGGCCGCGAACGGCCGCGGCAGCGCAGGCTGCGCCGCGATCCAGTGCGCCCATGCATACGGCAGGCCGGTGCGGCGATCGCGCAGCAGCTTGCGCGGCGTGCGCGCCAACAACACATCGAGGATGTCGGCGGCGCGCGTCACCGGCAGCGAAACGTCAGGCGGCCGAATCGCGCGGGATGTAGGGAGCGCTGCCGCTGTCGTGGTCGGTGGCGTCGCGCACCGCGGTCACCCCCGGCACGCGGCCCATCAGCGTCTTCTCGATGCCCTGCTTCAAGGTCACGTCGGCCATGCCGCAGCCGTGGCAGCCGCCGCCGAAGCGCAGCAGCACCACGCCATCGGCGGAGACTTCCTGCACCGCCACGCGGCCGCCGTGCTGGGCCAGCTGCGGATTGACCTCGTTCTCCACCACCCAGCGCACCCGCTCCACCAGCGAGGCCGCCTCGCCCGGGGCTTCGCCCTTGATCTTCGGCGCCTTGATGGTGAGCTGCTGGCCGGTGCCCTGGGTGACGTAGTCGATTTCGGCGCCGTCGAGCCAGCCGACGCTGTCGGCCGCCACGTACAGGGTGAAACCGGCGCAGTCGATCGCCCATTCGTCGCCGGCCAGGTCCGCCGGCTCGGCGAACTCCAGTCGCGCATCGGCGCGCGGGGTGCCGGCATCGACCGCGCTCAGGCGCACGCCCATGCCGGGCACGGCCTCGCGTTCGAGCAGCTTGCGGAAATGGGCCTGTGCGTTGTCTGAGATCTGGATCATGCGGGTATTCTAGACCCTTCCACGCCCTGCGCTCATCGCGGGCGGTATCTTGACCGGCCCTGTCCGTTCCACCGCCGAGACCTTCCATGAACGACCTGATCCCGCTCGCCCAGGCCCATTGCTCGCCCTGCAAGGGCAGCGAATACAGACTGACCCAGGCGCGCCTGGCCGAACTGCTGCCGCAGGTGCCCGGCTGGGAAGTGGTCGAGAACGGCAACGCGATCAGCCGCACCTTCCGCTTCCCCGACTATTACCGCACCCTGGCCTTCGTCAACGCGCTGGCCTGGATCGCGCACCGCGAAGACCACCACCCGGACCTGGGCGTGCACTACGACCGCGTGGTGGTGCGCTATTCCACCCACGACGTCGGTGGCCTCAGCGAGAACGACTTCATCTGCGCCGCCAAGGCGTCCGCTCTTCCGGAATGACCCACATGACCGTTGCCGCCCGCCGTCTGCTCCCCCTGGCCTGCCTGAGCGCCGTGCTGCTCAGCGCCTGCGGCCAATCCCAGCAATCCCAGCAACACACCGTGACCCAGCCGCCGACCGAGGTCGCCGCGGTGAAGACACCGCCGCCGGACTACCCGATCGACGTGGCCTGCGCCGGCATCGGCGGCACCGTGGTGCTGAAGGTGGTGGTCGGCGTGCAGGGCAAGCCCACCGAAGTCGACGTGGTCACCGGCAGCGGCCAGGCCAAGCTCGACGCCTCGGCGCAGCAAGCCGTGCGCGGCTGGACCTTCAATCCCGCTACCCGCAACGGCCAAGCAGTGCCGTGGACCATCCAGGTACCGGTCAACTTCAATCCGCCGCAGCCGCGCCCGGACCGTTGCTTCGCGCTGGACGCGCAGGCGCACAAGGCCGGCTGAGCCACGGGCGCGCACCGCGCGCCTTCACGCGACACCCGCACCACGCCGGGTCTGATCGACGCCTCTTCCTCGGAGCCGCCGGCGTATGCTGGAGATCCCGCTGCACAATGTCCTGGTCGCGCTCGCCGTGACCCTCGGCGCCGGCCTGGCCACCGGCCTGGGCAGCGTGCTGGTGTTGTTCAGCAAGGGACCCAATCCGCGCCTGCTCGCCTTCGGCCTGGCGTTCTCCGCCGGCGCCATGGTGTACGTATCGCTGACCGAAATCCTCGGCAAGTCGATCGCCGCCTTCAGCGAGGCCTTCGATCCGCGCCTGGGCCAGGCCTATGCCACCCTGGCGTTCCTGGCCGGCATGGTGCTGATCGTGGCCATCGACCGGCTGGTACCCAATCCGCACGAAAGCCTCAACAGCCGCGATCCGCTGTTCCGCGACGACAACCGCGCCTACGTCAAGCGCGTCGGCCTGCTCACCGCGGTGGCGATCACCGCGCACAACTTTCCGGAGGGTCTGGCCACCTTCTTCGCGACGCTGGAGAGTCCGGCGGTGGGCATGCCGCTGGCCTTCGCCATCGCCGTGCACAACATCCCCGAGGGCATCGCCATCGCAGTGCCGGTGCATTACGCCACCGGGCGCAAGTCCTATGCCTTCGCCGCCAGCCTGCTGTCCGGC
>NZ_AQOJ01000439.1:0-1457 GCF_000364685.1 Xanthomonas sp. SHU 166 | reverse complement strand
CCTGGCGGAGCCGATCGGCGCGCTGATCGGCTACGTCGCGCTGGCGCGCGTCCTGTCCGAGGCGGTGTTCGGCGCGGTGTTCGGGCTGATCGCCGGGGTGATGGTGTTCCTGGCCCTGGACGAATTGCTGCCGGCCGCCAAGCGCTACGCGCAGGGGCACGAGACGGTGTACGGCCTGGTCGCAGGCATGGCCACGCTGGCGCTCAGCCTGGTGCTGTTCCGCCTGTCCGCGCCGGTCTGATGATGGCGGCCGACGCCGGCTGAACGCGCGCTCGCTGGCCTGCGCGACAGCGCTGCGCAGAAAGGTCGCAGACACCCAAGGCGGCGCATGCTGCGGCCACCTTCGCCCCGCTCGATGAGGTGTCGCATGGATCTCCGTCCCCTGCCCCCGGCCAGGCTGGCCCTGTTCACCGCACTGAGCGTGGTGGCGCTGGGCGCCTGCCAGCGGCAGGACACGCCCACTCCTGCGGCCCAGGCCGATGCGCCCGCCCCGGCCGCGGCACCCGCACCTGCCCCCTATGTGGCCCCGACCGCCGACCAGCTCTATCAACTGGTCGCGCCGATCGCGCTGTTCCCGGACAAGCTGCTGGCGCAGACCCTGGCCGCCTCGGTGTACCCGGACCAGGTGGTGTCCGCGCAGGATTGGCTGCGCAACAACCGTACCCTGTCCGCCACCGACCGCCTGCAGGCGGCCGCGGCGCAACCCTGGGACCCCAGCGTCAAGGCGCTGACCGCCTTCCCCGACGTGGTCGACCAGTTGGCCGGCAACGGCGACTGGACCCGCGCGCTGGGCGACGCCTACGCCCACGATCCCAACCAGGTGCTGGACGCGGTGCAGGTGATGCGCCAGCGCGCGCAGGCGCAGGGCCACCTGCGCAGCACCCCGCAGCAACGCGTGCAGGTGGTGCAGCGCACCGTGGTGGAGCCGGCCCCGGCCTATGCCGACGCGGTGCCGCCGCCGACCCGCACCATCGTCATCGAACCGGCGCAGCCGGACGTGGTCTACGTGCCGCGTTACGACCCCGACGTGGTCTACGGCGCACCGGTCAACGTCTACCGCGAGTACCGCTATCGCCCGCCGCGCCCCTACTACGACACCGGCGACCTGGTCACCGCCGGCATCATCTCCTTCGGCGTCGGCGTGCTGGTCGGCGACGCGCTCGAACACCACCACCACAGCGTGTTCGGCTGGCTGGAACCGGCGCCGCCGTGGCACAGCTGGGGCTGGAACAACTGGGGGGTGAACTGGAACGCGCCGCCGTCGGCGCCGAACTACGTGGTCTACCGCAACAGCGTGTACGCGCCGCGCACCACCATCATCAACAATCACTACGACAACCGCAGCTACGTGCACAACGACTACCGCGGTGCGCCGCCGCCGGTTGCGCCGATGGGCGGTCCGGGCGGGCAGCAGGCCTTCGCTGCCGCGCGTGCGCCGGGGGCCGCGATGGCCGCCG
>NZ_AQOJ01000438.1:0-494 GCF_000364685.1 Xanthomonas sp. SHU 166 | reverse complement strand
GATGCGGCGTTCGAGTTCTTCACCAAGCTCGGCGTGCCGTACTGGTGCTTCCACGACATCGACCTGGCGCCGGACGCCGACGATGCCGGGCAGTACGAGAAGAACCTCAAGCACATGGTGGGCCTGGCCAAGGCGCGCCAGGACGCGACCGGCATGAAGCTGCTGTGGGGCACGGCCAATCTGTTCTCGCATCCGCGCTACATGAACGGCGCCGCGACCAATCCCGATTTCGCCGTGGTGGCGCGCGCCGCGGTGCAGGTGAAGGCGGCGCTGGAGGCGACGGTGGAACTGGGCGGCGAACACTACGTGTTCTGGGGCGGCCGCGAAGGCTACGCCTCGCTGGTCAACACGCAGATGAAGCGCGAACTCGAGCACTTCGCGCGCTTCCTCAGCATGGCGCGCGACTACGGCCGCAGCATTGGCCTGAAGGGCAACTTCCTGATCGAGCCCAAGCCGATGGAGCCGATGAAGCACCAGTACGACTTCGACAGCGC
>NZ_AQOJ01000437.1:0-9111 GCF_000364685.1 Xanthomonas sp. SHU 166 | reverse complement strand
GGCGGCGCTGCCGGCCGCGGCCAGGGCCGCGCACAGCAGGCCGCACACCGGCCTGGCGACACGGCGGCGCCCGCGCACTGTGATCTGGTTCATCTCTTCCCCTTTCCTTCGCATCGATCGAACCAGCGACGGTAGCAGGGCCGGCGCGGCCCGCCCCCTGTCGATGGTTGGGCTTGGGCCTGCCATCCCCCGCCCTGCCCCCCGCGTTCAAGCGCCACACGCGGCAGCCGCTATAATCGGTTACCCCTTGCGCCGAGGGGCGCTGCGACCGGATCGAGACCGGATTCCCCGTCTCCAGATCCGGCCAGGCTCGGCGCGAGGCTTGAGCGACAACGGCGCCCGGACTTCGCGAGTTTCTCGCCATTGACCGGAGCTTTATCGATGAACGCTGCACTCAAGAGCTTTTCCACCGAGGGCGACTACAAGGTCGCCGACATTTCCCTGGCCGATTGGGGCCGCAAGGAACTGGACATCGCCGAGCACGAGATGCCGGGCCTGATGTCGATCCGCCGCCAGTACGCCGCCGCCAAGCCGCTGGCCGGCGTGCGCGTCACCGGCTCGCTGCACATGACCATCCAGACCGCGGTGCTGATCGAGACGCTGAAGGACATCGGCGCCGACGTGCGCTGGGCCTCGTGCAACATCTTCTCCACCCAGGACCACGCCGCCGCGGCGATCGCCGCCACCGGCACCCCCGTGTTCGCCTGGAAGGGCGAGACCCTGGAGGAATACTGGGACTGCACCCTCGACGCGCTGACCTTCACCCTGCCCGACGGCACCCAGACCGGCCCGGAACTGGTGGTGGACGACGGCGGCGACGTGACCCTGCTGATCCACAAGGGCTATGAGCTGGAGAACGGCGCCAAGTGGGTGGACGAGCCGTCCTCCTCGCACGAGGAGCAGGTGATCAAGAACCTGCTCAAGCGCGTGGCGGTGGAGCGCCCCGGCTACTGGACCCGCGTGGTCAAGGACTGGAAGGGCGTCTCCGAAGAGACCACCACCGGCGTGCACCGCCTGTACCAGCTGGCCGAAGCCGGCACCCTGCTGATCCCGGCGATCAACGTCAACGACTCGGTGACCAAGAGCAAGTTCGACAACCTGTACGGCTGCCGCGAGTCGCTGGCCGACGGCCTCAAGCGTGCGATGGACGTGATGCTGGCCGGCAAGGTCGCGGTGGTGTGCGGCTACGGCGACGTCGGCAAGGGCTCGGCGCACAGCCTGCGCGCCTACGGCGCCCGCGTCATCGTCACCGAGATCGACCCGATCTGCGCGCTGCAGGCGGCGATGGAAGGCTTCGAGGTCAACACCGTCGAGGACACCCTCGGCCAGGCCGACATCTACGTCACCACCACCGGCAACAAGGACATCATCCGCATCGAGCACCTGACGCAGATGAAGGACCAGGCCATCGTCTGCAACATCGGCCACTTCGACAACGAGATCCAGGTCGAGGCGCTGTACAAGCTGCCGGGCGTGCAGAAGATCAACATCAAGCCGCAGGTGGACAAGTTCGTGCTGCCCAACGGCAAGGCGATCTTCCTGCTGGCCGAAGGCCGCCTGGTCAACCTGGGCTGCGCCACCGGCCACCCCAGCTTCGTGATGTCCAACAGCTTCGCCAACCAGACCCTGGCGCAGATCGACCTGTGGCAGAACAAGGACAGCTACGAGAAGCAGGTGTACCGCCTGCCGAAGAAGCTGGACGAGGAAGTGGCGCGCCTGCACCTGGAGAAGATCGGCGTGAAGCTGACCAAGCTCACCGACGCGCAGGCCGCCTACCTCGGCGTGCCGGTCGATGGCCCGTTCAAGCCGGAGCACTACCGCTACTGAGCCATCGGCAGGACATCGCCAGGCAGACAGGAACGGGCGCCGCGAGGCGCCCGTTTTTTTGTGCGATCGGCGCTGCGAGCGTGTGGAGACAGGGGCTAGAAATTCGTACGGAGCGAAAACCGCAGACATCGCCATCGTGCACAGTCCCTACTGCAAGCGACCTTTTCCGACCAGTTGACCGACGCGCCTGCCCAGCCAGGCCATCTGTACCACACCTGTGCTACATTGATTCCACACCAATCGCCTGGAGCTCCTCCCAATGAGCACCACCACCATCCGCCTGCCGGACGCGCTCAAGGCCCGCGTCGCCAAGGCCGCGGAAGCGGCCGGCACCACCTCGCACAACTTCATCCTGGAAGCCATCGCCGAGAAGGCCGAGTTGGCCGAGCGGCGCGTCGACTTCCATGCGGAGGCCGAGCGCCGTTGGGGCGAATTTCTAGAAACCGGCGAGAGCATTCCCTGGGACGAGATGCGTCGCTATCTGATGGAACGCATTGAGGGCAAGGACATTCCCCCTCCCGCCGCCCGCAAGTTCGCGAAATAGCATGGCGCACGTCGAGTTCCTGCCCTCTGTCAACGAGGACCTACGGCGCATCATCGGCCATCTGGAACAACACGAAGCCGAGCATATCCAAGAGCGTCTGAGCGAGATCGTCAGCGCATCGAACGTGCTGACGGACAATCCGCTGATCGGCCGGCTGACGCGCCATGATCTGCGTGAACTGGTGATTGGCCAAGGCGCTCAGGGATATATCGCCCTCTACCGATACGTGGTGGCGCTGGATACCGTCTTTGTCCTGGCGATCCGCGCACAACGCGAAGCAGGCTATGCACGCGATGCATGAAACCGGGGCCGGTGCCCACGCTGATCTGGTCGATGCGTTGCTTGCCTGATTTGCTGTCACTGCCTCCCATGGCGCGGGCTAGCGCGGCACTTCGCAACCGAGGATGACATGCTGAGTGTTCCCCGCCGCAAACTGGCGATCGCGAAGCCAAGCGCCCGTGCCGGGTCGTAGCACGGCGTCGACCAGACCAGACACGATGCGCGCGGCTGCAGGCGCGGTTCGCCTATACACCAACGGGATAGCCTAGTCCGGCAGCGGCATGGCCGCAGACGCCGAATGCGATAAAGCCCAACTACTTCCGACGCCGCCACTCGCAGACCGGACATCGCCGTCAAGCGCTTACGACGGCGTGAATCTCTCAGGCCGTGCGCTCACTGGCAGGCACGTACACCGAGATCTGGATCCGGCTGCGCGCGTGATACGGCGTGCGTGCCCAGTCGCTCCAGCGCGCCTCCAGTCGCAGGCCGGCGATCTGCGCCATCAGGTCCAGCTCCGATGGCCACACGTAGCGGCGGCGCTCGCTGAAGATGCGCGTACCGGATTCGCCCAGTACCACCACGCGCTGGTCGATGCGCTGCTGCAGCGGATCGGGCTGCGAGCACACCAGCATCACTGCCGCGCCATCGCCGTCGGTGTCCGGCACGTCCAGCACCTGGCTGACCTTGCCGCCGCTTTCGAACACCTCCGCACCCGGCACCGCGCTCTGGATCAGCAAGCGGCCGTCGGGCGCCAGGCAGCGCGCTGCGTTGACCATGCAACGCAGCTGCTCGGCCTGCGTCAGCAGATACCCGAATGCCGCCACCGCGTAGATCAGGCCGAACGGGCCGGACACCGGCATGTCGGCGAAATCGGCGCAGACCAGGTGCAGGCGTTCGCTGCCGGGCTTGGCACGCAAGGCCTCGAGCATCGCAGGAGAATTGTCGATACCGGTGACCGGCACATCGCAGCGCGCGAGCGGCAAGCCAATGCGGCCAGTGCCGATGCCCAGTTCCAGCGCCGCACGGCCCGCGGCCAGCTCGGCGAGGACACCGACGCACTGCTGGGTGACGGCGGCAGGCCAGCGATCGTAGAAACGGTCGTAGATCGCGGCCAGGCGATCATACTCGTGGGTCACGGGCATCCGCAGCCACTCGTTGCCGAAGTGGCGCGACCATAGCACGCAGCGATGGCGACGCAGTGGCCACACATGCAGGACGGCACCCTGCATGGCAGGCGCGGCGATGCGCTGCAATTGCGTGCGACACACGCCACAAAACTGCAGATGACATGCGCATTGCAGTTGGCCGCGCTTCAGTCTTTTGCTTGCGCCGCCGCATCCAAGCGAGGATGCTTTTTCCGCGCCTGCCACGCTGAGGCACGCGCGACAATCGCAACAGATCCCCCGCTCAATCAGGAGTATCGCCATGAAACGCCTTTTTGATTCGCTGTCGCGTTGGGTGCAGAGCCTCGGTGGCCGCAAGCTCGGCTACATCTACACCTACTGACCTCCCCCGCCACCGTCGCGTGGCATGACCGTGCGAGAGGGGGCGACCCGCCCCCCTCTCCCCAGCGCTCTCCGCTTCGCACGGCTGCACGCCCGTTCGCCATCGGCTCCATGTCCCCTCCTGCGTCGCGGTGTGACCCGCCGACACGGCTATTCGCGCGGATCTGCACGTGACCGATCCGCACCCGCGCCCGCCAGGCCCGCGCGGGCACTGGGCATTCGGCAACCGGCAGGCTTTCGCCACCGATCCCCTCGACTTCCTGCAACACTGCGCACGCACGCATGGCGACGTGGTGCGGATCGCCGAGCGCACCTATCTGCTCGCAGCACCAACCGCGATCGCCACGGTGCTCGGCGACGACGGCAACCTCTACGCCAAATCCGATCCGGATCCGCGTGCGCGGCGCGCTGCCTTTCCGGCATCGGTGATGAACAGCGAGGGCGAGGCCTGGCGGCGCAAGCGCCAGGCGCTGCAGCCCGCGTTCCGCGCCAGCCTGGTGCGCGACTACGCCGGAAAGGCGGCCGCCGCCACACAGGCGCTGCTGCGATCGCGCGACGACATCGACAACGTGCACGACCTGCGCCTGACCATGACCGCGCTCTGCGCGCAACTGGGCGCCGGCTTCCTGCTCGGCGATGCGATGCACGCGCCGGCGCTGCTGCGGATGCTGCCGATGGTCGATGCGATCCTGCAGCAGACGCGTACGCCGTCCGCGGCGCCGGCCTGGTGGCCGAGTGCCGGCAAGCGCCGCCTGCGTGCCGCACGCGGCGCACTGGACACGGCGCTGACGCAGATCCTGGCGTCGCCACGTTCGCCTGACGCAGACGCCTCGGTGCTGGAGCTGCTGCGACGCGACGCTCCGCAGGCCGACGACGACTGGTGCCGCGACGAAGCGGCGGCGATGCTGATGTCGGCGCTGGAGCCGATGGCGGCCGGCCTGACCTGGACGCTGTTGCTGCTGGCGCAACATCCATCGATCGCGCAGGCCGTGGCGGAGGAAGCCGATGCCCTGCCCGGTCTCGACGGCGCATCCGCCACGCCCTGCGCCGATGCGCTCGTCGAACGCCTGCCGCTGACGCGCGCCTGCGTGAAGGAGGCCATGCGCCTGTATCCGCCGGCATGGATGACCGCGCGCATCGCGCAACGCGACACCACGCTGGGCGGCTTCGCGGTGCCGCGCGGTACCCAGCTGATCGTCAGCCAGTGGGTGGTGCAGCGCGATCCGCGTCACTTCTCCGCGCCGGACGGCTTCCTGCCGGCGCGCTGGCTGGACCCGGCGCAGACACCGGCGCGCTACACCTACTTTCCGTTCGGCGGCGGTCCGCGCAGTTGCATCGGCAGCCAGTTGGCGCTGGTGCAGATGACCCTGGTCGTGGCCGGCCTGTTGCGCGAGCGCACCCTGCACCTGGCGACGGATGCGCGGCCGCGACCGTATCCGGCGCTGGTGCTGCGTCCACTCGATGTCCGCATCGCCTTGCGCCCGCGCACGACAACCCTGTCCCGCCAGTCGCCCGCGACGGCGCCCTTCCCCCGCACACCGGAAACCCCGCATGGCTGATTCCACTGCCTTCGCCAAGACCCGGGAATACTCCAACCGCTTTTTCGATTCCGCCGCGTGGAACGAGCTGGAGTTTCGCGACGGCGACATCGTCATCGCCAGCTACGCCAAGGCCGGCACCACCTGGCTGCAGCAGATCGTCGCGCAGTTGCTGTTCGAGGGCGCGGCGGACGTCGACGTGTCGGCGATCTCGCCGTGGCTGGACGGCGTGTATCCGGACCGCGACAGCAAGCTCGCGCTGCTGCAGGCGCAGACCCACCGGCGCTTCATCAAGACGCATCTGCCCGCCGATGCGCTGGTGGTCAGCGATCGCGCCAAATACCTGTACATCGGCCGCGACGGCCGCGACATCGCGCTGAGCCTGTACGACCACCAGTGTGCGGTCAGCCAGGATGCGCAGGCGCGGCTGGATGCCGGGGCGGCCGAACCGGGCAAGCTGCGCGTGGTGCCGCCGCCGAGCCTGCCGGTGGATGCCTACGTGGCGCATTGGCTGGCCCACGACGGCGCACCGTTCTGGCCGTTCTGGGAAGGCGTGCGCAGCTGGTGGCAGCAGCGCGCGCAGCCGAACGTGCTGCTGGTGCACTACGCCGATCTGCTGGTGGATCTGCCCGGGCAAGTGCGGCGCATCGCCGCGTTCCTGGAGATCCCGGTGCGCGAGGCGGCCTGGGAGACCATCCTGGCGCACTGCCAGTTCGTCTACATGCGCCAGCACGCCGCGCGCTACGTGCCGCAGGGCGCCGGGCTGTGGCGCGAAGGCGGCAAGGCCTTCTTCAACCAGGGCCGCAGTGGCCGCTGGCATACGCTGTTGCCGGCGACCGTCGCCGCCGACTACGAGGCACGCGCGCAGGCGGAACTGGGCCGCGAGGCGGCGCAATGGCTGGCACAGGGCGCCGGAGCGACGGCATGAGCCTGCGCGTCATCGGCGCCGGCCTCGGCCGCACCGGCACCCTGTCGCTGAAGCTGGCGTTGGAACATCTGGGCCTGGGCCGCTGCTATCACGCCATGGAACTGGCCGCGCACCTGCGCCAGGCCTTGCCGCTGTGGGACGCGGCGATCGACGGGCAGGCGGACTGGGACACGCTGTTCGCCGGCTATACCGCCAGCGTCGACTATCCCGGCTGCTGCTTCTGGCGCGAGCTGGTCGCGCGCTACCCGCAGGCCAAGGTGATCCTGACCGTGCGCGATGCCGATGCCTGGTTCGAGTCGGTGCGCAGCACCATCTTCGCCAGCGACGGCAGCGTGCCGGCCCTGTTCGGCGCCGAGGGCCAGCGGCTGAGCCAGTTCCTGCGCCGCGACTTCGCGACGCGCATCGACGATCGCGGCTTCATGACCGACTATTTCCGCCGTTGGAACCAGGCCGTCATCGCCAGCGTGCCGGCGCAGCGCCTGCTGGTGCTCGACACCGACGCGCGGACGGGCTGGGAGCCGCTGTGCGCCTTCCTGGGCGTGCCGTTGCCGGCACAGCCGTATCCACGCGTGCATGCGCGCAGCGGCGGCGGCACGCAAGCGCGCCCGCTGCCCAGCGACCCGGCGCAACGCGAGCAACGCCTGCGCGCCTACCTGGACCGGCTCGCCGTGGAGGCGTTCGCAGCGCCTGCCGACGGCTGAGCGCGCGTCCGCCTACAGCGAGAAGTTGCGCTTGATCGAGAACGACCAGGCGCCGTCGATCGGGTTGGAGACATGCACCCGGCCCTCGCCATCCGCCACGCCGGTGGTGTAGCGGCGATAGACGCCAGCGCTGTTCCAGGCCCGTGCGTAGCTCAGGCCGAACTCGGTGCCGCGCCAGGTGCGGCTCAGGCCCACGCGCGCGTCGGTCCAGCCGTAGTCGGCGAAGTTGCGCACGTGCTGGTGGCCGGCGTGCACGCTGGCCTGCCAGTCCGGCGCCAGCGGTAGCGTGGCGTCCAGCGCCAGATAACCGGAGCCGCGCGAGTGCCGGCCCTGGCCGACGCCCAGCGTGGCGCTGTTGTAGCCGAAGTAGTCGCGCGTCCAGGTGCTGGCGTAGGACAGTTCCAGCGTGCGCCAGTGCCCGGCGACGATCGCCTCGCCATAGTCGTAGCGCGTGCCGCTGGCGCTCATGCGCGCGCCGGGGTAGGCGTAGTGGTAGACGCCGGCGCGCCAGCCCCAGTCGCCATGGCTGGCCGCGTAGCCGGCATACACGTCCCACTCCACGTGCCCGCCTTCGATGAAGTACGGGCTCACGCCCGACGCCCAGGTGCCTGCGAACCAGCCGCTGTCGGCGGCCACGTCCAGCCCGCCCTGCAGCACCGGCCGCCCCCAGCTCTGCTCGAATCCGCGCGAGACGTAGTTCGAGGTCGCCGCCAGATTGGCGCTGGCGGTCCCGGCCCAGGCCGGTGCGGCGACGCCCAGCGCCAGCAGCAGCGCTGCGCTGCGCATGGCGCTCACGACACCAGCTCCAGCCGCGCTCGGCCCGCCGCGGCCAGGCCGCCCGACGAAGGTGCCGCGAGCTTGAACAGCGCCACCGCGCGCTGCAGTTCCTCGGCCTGATCCTCCATCGCCCGCGCCGCCGCCGTGGCCTCCTCGACCAGCGCGGCATTCTGTTGGGTGGCTTCGTCCATCTGCACGATGGTCTTGCTCACCTGTTCGATACCGGCGCTCTGCTCCTGCGAGGCGGCGGCGATCTCGCTCATGATGTCGGTGACCCGGCGCACGCTGGCCACGACCTCGCGCATGGTGTCGCCAGCGCCGTTGACCAGTGCGGTGCCATCGTCGATCTTGCCGACCGAGGCGTCGATCAGGCCCTTGATCTCGTGCGCCGCGGTCGCCGAGCGCTGCGCCAGCGCGCGCACCTCGCTGGCCACCACCGCGAAACCGCGGCCCTGCTCGCCGGCGCGCGCCGCCTCCACCGCGGCGTTGAGCGAGGATGTTGGTCTGGAAGGCGATGCCGTCGATCACGCCGATGATCTCGGCCATCTTCTTCGATGCTTCGGCGATGCCGGACATGGTGTCCACCACCTGCTCGACCACCGCGCCACCACGCGAGGCCACGCCCGCGGTGTCCTGCGCCAGGCGATTGGCCTGGTGCGCATGCTCGGCGTTCTGCTTCACCGTCGAGGTCAGCTCCTCCATCGAGGCTGCGGTTTCTTCCAGATTGGCCGCCTGCTGCTCGGTGCGACGCGACAGGTCGTCGTTGCCGGCGGCGATCTCGCTGGCGGCGGAGTTGATCGCGGTGGTGGCCTGCTGGATGCGGCCGACGATGCCGGTCAGCTGTTCCACCGTGGCATTGGCATCGTCGCGCATCTGCGCGAATACGCCGTGGAATTCGCCGTGCATGCGCGCGGTGAGGTCGCCCTGGGCCACGGCACGCAACAGCGCCGACAAGGCCGAGAGGTTGCCTTCGGTCAGCTCCATCAGCCGGTTCAGCCCGACCACCATGCCG